>JABDQX010000439.1 GCA_013042035.1 Gammaproteobacteria bacterium | reverse complement strand
GGCGTTATCCGGTGATCTTCTTGACCCTGAAGGATATCAAGCAAAGGGATTGGGAATCGTGCCTGGGACATCTGAAAGCTGTGATCAGGGAAGAATTCGAACGCCACGCCGGTTTGCTGGAAACAGACATTCTGTCCAAGTGGGAAAAGAAGCGTTATGAATCCATCCTCTCCGAAGAAGCACTGCAAAACCGCTATGAAAATAGTCTCAAGGACCTGATGACATGGCTTGCACGAGCGTACGGCGAACAGGTGGTATTGTTGATAGATGAATACGATACCCCGGTTCACGCGGGTTTCCAGTGCGGCTATTACGACCAGGTGGTGGCATTCATGAGCCACTGGTTGAGTGGGGCGCTAAAGGATCACGATGCCCTGGAAAGAGGCGTACTAACCGGTATCCTGCGTATCGTAAAAGAATCGATTTTTTCCGGGCTCAATAACCTCGACGTGGCCGGCATTCTCGATCCGGGACCCTTTGCCGATAAATTCGGTTTCACCGAAGATGAGGTGGAAACATTACTGGCCTATTTTGATTTGTCGGACACTCTCCCCGAGGTCCGGGATTGGTACAACGGTTATCAATTTGGCGGCGCGGATATCTATAACCCCTGGTCCATCGTAAAATTTATTCAAGATCGATCCACTGGTGATCGATCCGGCTCTCCCCGCGCCCATTGGGTCAATACCAGCGAAAACAGCCTGATTCTTCGACTCATTCGAGACAGTGGCATCGAAGTACGTAAAGACATTGAAGTCTTGCTAAAAGACGGCACCGTCTCTTCCGAGATCGATGACACGCTTTCCTTACGCGATATCGGTTCACATCAAAGACCTGATATGGATTCACAGGGGAAATCGGTCTGGTCGCTGCTGCTGTTTTCCGGTTATCTCAAGGCCGTCGGTCAATATCAACGGGGATCTCTGACTTTCTACGACCTGCAACTACCAAATCGGGAAATTCGAGTGTTCTTTATGGGTATCATCAATAAAATCCTGGAAGAACATCTGGACAGTTCCACCCTTCGGGATCTCTTCCGGGCATTGGTCGCGGGCGATGTCGCAGCCTTTGAGAAACACCTGCAGACGTTGGTCATGAATCTTCTGAGCTATCACGACACCGCTATGGGCGGTGCTGGGGGTAAAGATGGTGGTAAAACACGAAGCCCGGAGGTGGTTTATCAATCCTTTGTTCTGGGCCTGCTTGCCAATCTGGGACACCAGTATCGTATCGAGTCCAATATCGAATCAGGACTCGGCCGTGCCGATATCCTGATGATCCCGAAAACCAATGGCAGACAAGGCATCGTGATGGAGTTCAAAAGGCTGGGAAAGGGGGAAACGATGGAACGCAAATTGGAAGCGGCCCTAAAGCAGATCGAAGAGAAGAACTATGGCGCAAAAATGCAGTTCCAGGGAATCATAGATATCCTGAAACTTGCCATTGTTTTCGACCGGAAACAGTTACAAATTCGATCCGGTGATAGGACTCCTTCTTTAACACGATCCACCTGGGAAACCTGAATGGAATCCGTGCTATCCCGCTAAGAATATAGTGAAAAATACCGCCCTAGATTACCTGCGAACCGCCCTCGATAATCCCCAGGCAACCTTCCGGGATGGTCAATGGGAGAGCATCGCGGGGTTGCTCGCCCGCAAAAGGCTGCTTGTGGTGCAGCGCACCGGCTGGGGAAAGAGCATGGTGTATTTTCTGGCGAGCCGGCTGATGCGCGACCAGGGGACGGGACCTGCCCTGCTGGTCTCTCCGCTGCTGTCGTTGATGCGCAATCAACTGGCGGCGGCCCATCGGGTCGGCATCCGGGCCAGGACGATCAACAGTACCAATAATGATGAATGGGGCCGGATTGAGGCGGAGCTCGGCGCCGATGGCGTGGATATCCTGCTGATCTCCCCGGAACGGCTTGCCAACGATGCGTTCCGCCGGAATGTCCTCTCGACGATTGCGGCAAGAATCGGGCTATTCGTGATCGATGAGGCCCACTGTATTTCCGATTGGGGGCATGATTTCAGACCGGACTATCGGCGCATCGTGCGTATCCTCCAGGCGATTCCACCCAATGTGCCGGTGCTCGCCACAACGGCAACGGCGAATAACCGGGTTGTGCGGGATATCATGTCGCAACTGGGCGCTGGGATCGAATTGGTCCGGGGGCCTTTGGTCAGGGAGAGCCTGAAACTCCGGAACATCGATATGCCGAATCCCGCGGCGAGGATGGCCTGGCTTGCCCAGACGATTCCGGCGCTGACCGGGAGTGGGATTGTCTACACCCTGACCCAACGGGACGCGGAACGGATCGCCGAGTGGCTCCATATCAACGGCATCCATGCCAAGGCCTATCATGCCGGTCTGGCGGATCGCGAGGATGGCAGCTCGGTCAGGGAGGCGCTGGAGCAACAGCTCCTGAATAATGGAATCAAGGTGCTGGTGGCCACCGTCGCCCTGGGGATGGGGTTCGATAAACCGGATTTGGGATTCGTGATCCATTTCCAGCGGCCCGCTTCGGTGGTCCATTACTATCAGCAGGTGGGACGCGCCGGGCGCGCCGTGGACGAGGCCTATGGCATCCTGCTTTGCGGCAAAGAGGATGATCATATCGCGGACTACTTCATCCGAAGCGCCTTTCCTCCTCAACAGCATATCGCCGATATTCTCCATGTGCTGGACAGCGCCGATGACGGATTATCGGTATCGGCCATGCAAACCGGCTTGAATCTCAAAAGATCCCAGATCGATAAGGCGCTCGGATTCCTGACGGTAGAGTCACCTTCCCCGATTACCAAAGTCGGCTCCAAATGGTATGTGACGCCTCATGCCGCCAATTATCGCATCGACCAGGACTATGTGAACGAAATCACCGGAATCCGGCGCCGGGAGCAGGACCAGATGCGCGCATACATGGCGCACCGGGAATGCCTGATGGCGTTCCTCGAAGATGCCCTGGATGATCAGAATCCCCGAGACTGCCATAAATGTAAGAACTGCGATCCGGCGTTCCCGCTGACGGCGGAATATAACCAGGATCTGGCCAACCGCGCCGAGCGCTTTTTGCAAAGGAGCCATCAGTCCATCGAACCGCGCCGGCGATGGCCCGCCAAGGATATGTTTGCGCACTATCGTTTCGAGAAAATCAACATCCCCGCCGAGCTGCAACCCGCCGAGGGCCGTGCATTGGGTGTGTGGCGCGATGCCGGTTGGGGTACGCTGGTCGCCAGGGGCAAACAGGAAACCGGTCGATTCGACGACAATCTGGTAACGGCCTGTGTGGAAATGATTGCCGAGTGGCGACCCGATCCCGGGCCGCAATGGGTCACCAGCATACCCTCCCTGGCGCATCCCGGGTTGGTTGCGGATTTTGCCGAGCGACTGGCCCTGGCGCTCGGGCTGCCGTTTTTCCCGTGTGTTGAAAAAATAAGGGAAAACCATCCGCAACGCACCATGGAAAACAGTTTCCAGCAGGCGCACAACCTCGATGGTGTTTTTCGCGTCAACCTGGAACCAAAACCGTATGCGCCATGCCTTTTGGTCGATGACACGGTCAATTCCCGATGGACGTTTACCGTTGCCACTACCTTGCTGCGGCAAGCGGGGTGCGTGACGGTTTATCCCCTGGCGCTGGCGGTGGATTTGGGCATTTGAGGTTCGGAAAGGAATCCATCAATGAACAACCTCCTGACGGACGACACAAAGGCCATACTCCTGCTTTGCGGCGTATTCGGTAACGATCGCCAAATAAACCCGCTCACGCAAACGCAATACAATCGGCTGGCGCGTTGGTTGAACAGCGAAAGGATGCGGCCGAACGATCTGCTTGAACAGGAAAACATAGATACCGCGGCAACAGGGGCCGAAATCGATGCGGAACAACTGCGGGGGCTGCTCGGCAGGGGGGTTCAGCTTGGGTTTGCCGTGGAAGAATGGCAACGAAACGGTATTTGGGTCATCGGCAGAAGCGACAGGGATTATCCGGAACGCTATAAAAGGCACCTCAAAACCCAATCTCCACCGCTCATTTTCGGTATCGGTAATCGTGCCCTCTTGCATGGCGGCGGGCTTGCCGTCGTCGGTTCCCGGGATGCCGATGATGCCGATGGGGCTTTTTTTACGCGAAAAACAGCCCGATCATGTGTCCATGGGGGAATGCCGGTGATTTTCGGGGGAGCCGGTGACATCGATGGGAT
>JABDQX010000436.1 GCA_013042035.1 Gammaproteobacteria bacterium | reverse complement strand
ATCGATATCCGCTTTCGTCTATCCCTTCCTGCTTAGCCAGACGCTTTGCTATCGATAACATATATCCGGCCAACGCCTCATCCTCATCGCTCAGATCATTGAGCGTCGGTATTTCCTTGTTGGGGATAATCAGAATATGCACCGGCGCCGCCGGATTGATATCCCGAAAACAGGTAACCCGATCGTCCTGATAAACAATATCGGCGGGCAGTTCTCCGGCGATTATTTTGGAAAATATGGTTGACATCGATTGGTTTCTCGTTGGATTGTAAACAAACCCACAATGATAATTACTCGCATTTTCGCTTGCAATCCAAAGCCGGAAAAAATCAAGTGGAATGACGCACCACCGCGCCACCAACATCCGCAACGGACGAAGTGGACGATACTGGCTGGGATTTTGCCTGTGGTTCCATACACCCCTCGTTCCAAACCAGTCCGGCGAACGTACCCGGGGTTTTCAGTGGCTTATAGAAGCTACCGTTCAATTGTGTTTTGGCAATAAGATAATCACGAAAACGCTGATACAGGCCATGATCGGGCCGGGCAGCGGGCGCCGCGGCCCAGAAATCGTCCAACAATCCCTGAAAAGTGAGCCCTGGTATATCATAAATCGCATTGCCACATACCTTTGTGGGCACACGGTGGCCGATTGCCGAAAGGCCTACCGTACTGTTGATGATGACGACACCACAAGCATGGTCAAGTAACGTCGGCAAGTGTTGATCATGAATGTAAAGAATGCGCTCGGCGACCCCGATATCCTCCGACAAGCGCCCAATCAAGGCCGTGTAGTCCCTATAACCTCTTTCCATGGGGTGATGCTTGAAAACGAGTAAGGTATCGTCCGGTGCGTGCGCGGCGAAGGAATACAGGGTGGTTTCGATAAAATGCTCGATGCTCTCCCAATCCGCGTGCACGGTGACCTGAACATCGTTGAATACTTGCAGCGGTACCAGAAAATACCGCTGATTCCATCGAGTCGTGAGCCTTTCCTGGATATCGCGCTCCTTCCAACGGAACCACAGCTTGCGCCAGGCCGAGCGTATCCAGGGTAGTAGCTCCCGCATTGTCAGGGGTCGATGGTGCCGGTAATGTGGAAAAAACGGTTTGCCGAGGCTGCCCATGCCAAAATACCAACCACCATGCCACACCATGGCCCAAAAGGTATTGCCGACCGGGATTCGTTTGGAAACGGACACGGATTCTTGCTGGAAGTTTTCGGGTTGCCGGGAAATTTGTGAATAGCCATTGGCCCCGAAGCGCTCCAATGTCACATAGTCAGGGCGAACATACCCTTCTTCAAAGACACCGACTTCCAGAGCTTGTTGTACGGCAATGGCATGAATCGCTGTGTGGATAGGGCGGCAATCACCGAACAACAACACGACATCAATATCCAGCCGGCGGATCAATGCTGCAAACCAGTCCGGCCATTTTTCCATCGTATCCCGGTAATGGAAGGCGCCATGCCGATAATGGAACCAATCACCGGCATTAAAATTTACCTTGAAAACCTCGGCGCCGATGCCGCGCAGCGCCATTGCCAAATGCGCGAAGAATGGCCCTATCGGCCCTTGAAGCAGCAAAATCCGTTTCCCGGAAAACATCCGAAGGTCATCGATCATCTGTTACCAATCATCCATACCCGCGTTAGGATACAAAGCTTGCGCCATTGCCGCCGCGCGAAACCCATCCGCAGTTTCCTTAAACCACCGTTGGACTCCAGGGCATTACGCGTTTCCACAATACGGTGCAATACCGCCTCGCAACTGGTATAGCCCTTCAAATCCCAATCCCAATAAAGGGGATAGCGCAGCAGAGCGCCCGCCACCAGCTCATCGAGTGTTAGGCAGCGCCGGCGGCGCGCAAAGGCAGCGCCTTCTTTCAGGGTGTTTTTTTTCAAGATATCTTCCGTCAAACCCCAGCCGGCGTAAAAAGGCTGTCCATACACCACCACGCGTTTACCACGCAACAAGGCATCGAAACCGCTGAGTGAGGTCATCGTATGTATTTCATCGGCAGCTTCGATGCAACTGACCACTGAAAGCCGCGTCTCCACATGATCGGCCCATGTTCGGATCCGGGACGGGGGCAATATACCCGCACGGTTACCCGACATCACATCCGGATGGGGTTTATAGACGATGAAGGCATCCGGCCGTGCTTCGCGAGCGGCCCGCACGAGCGCCAGATTGGTATTGATATCCGCACAACCATAACGAATCGATGCATCGTCCTCTACCTGACCTGGGACCAACACAACAGGTTTGTCTCCCGTCGGCCAATCGATTCGATCACGAGGTTCCAGATTGTATTTTGTGATGCCGTGGGCCACGATGAACGCGCGCGCGAATCGCGCCTGCTCCAGTTCCTCTTCAGAAAACGCCGCGGTATCGAGGATATGCTCCAGATCGGAAGGCCCGGTGGGATCGAAGTAAAGCCCTCGCCTATCCAACACCAGCGATAGCGGGCGAATCAAATCCGATCCCAGTCCTACCGATCGCACGAAGCCATCTTCCATGCGCGTCAGCCGCGCGCCGGTTGCCTCGGCCAGAGTCTTTACCGCCTGAGGAACATCCATCCCCCACCAGATCAGATAGTCCCGTTCGCCCGGTTTCAACGCTGCCGCTTGTTGGACGCCACGCACCCGATGCACGTGTTCAGGGAACATCGACAGAAACGGCGCGGTATTGGCCATACGATGGCGTGAAAAACCAATACAAATCCAGATTTCCTGCTCCCGGTTTCTGTGATTAAATGGCTATATGGATTCCGTGTGAGATTTTTTTCGAATATATTTCAGGAAATTATAGGAAAAAAGCCAAATCATGGCACACACACCATCGAAATTCCATCTGGTTCTCATCAAACCAACACACTACGACAACGAAGGTTACCCGATCCAGTGGCGCCACAACTGGATTGCCTCCAATTCTCTTGCCTGTATCCACGCACTGGCTCTGGATTGCCGCGACCGCGCTGTGTTGGGGCCGCAAACCGAGATTGTCATCCACGCCATGGACGAGATCTGCCAATGTGTTCCGAGCAGGGCTCTGTTGCAGCAGATCGCGATCGATAACAACCGTGCGCTGATTTGCCTGGTCGGGGTGCAGAGCAATCAGTTCCCGCGC
>JABDQX010000422.1 GCA_013042035.1 Gammaproteobacteria bacterium | reverse complement strand
CATTTCCACCATCGGTCTGTGGCCCTCATCGACAGCCAGTATCAGGGCCGTGGCACCCAATTTGTCACGCGTTTCCAGATCGGACCTGGCTCCAATGAGAAGTTCGGCCGGTTTGACATTCCCCTTGACTGCCGCATGCATTAGTGCAGTCTGGTCATTTTTATCCGTTGCTTTAACATTCGCCCCCTTAGCCAACAGTTTTTCCACCATCTCCGCTGTACCATTTCCCGCAGCGATTATGAGGGCATCCCAACCACTGCGAGTACGGAGATGGATATCGGCCCCATGGTCCAGAAGAAGTGTTCCAATCTCGAACTGTTCATTCTCGGTGGCAAAAATAAACGGTGTCTCTCCCGCGCTTGTTTTGGCATTGACATTAGCCCCCTTCTTCAAAAGGAGAGAAACGATCTCCAGATCACCATTTTCCACCGCAATCATCAACGGACCCTTGCCAAACTTGTTGACAACGTTTACATCGACATCCCGATGGTCAAACAACGTCTTAACGGTATCGATATCACCGTTTCCAACGGCAAGTCGAAGTTGTTTGTTAACATTGGCGGCAGCAATGGACTGGAAACTGAAGATCAACCCCAGCAGCAATACAGGCAATGTGGTACGCGTCATGTTTCTTTCCTCACAATTTCTCACGGACCAAAAAAGGCGGGGCTGCGGTGAGAAATCAATATTCGAACGCTACACGCTCAAGAGAAAAAATATTAATAATATGCTGCCACGCAGCAAATTACCCCACATCCGGTTCGTCGGGCAAACTATGTACGATTCCTTGGTGGCAATCGATACAGCTCTTGTCCTGATCTACAGCCAGACCATGTTTTCTACGGGCGGAACGATCCTGTTCGCTAAGATCCATTTTATCGAAGGCATGACAACTGCGACATTCTCGCGAACCGTTTGCCCGCATTTTATCCCACACCATATTGGCCATATCCCAACGATGTTTGTCCAATTTCTCCCAGGTATCAATGGTGCCCAGAAACTCATGTAAAACATCTTTATACGCCGACAACTTGGCGCCCATTTTCGGCCAGAATTGCTTTGGCACATGGCAATCGGAGCAGGTCGCCGACACACCGGAACCGTTTTTGTAATGCAAGGACTGTTGGTACTCCTGGAATACCATCTGCATGGAATGACAGGAAGTACAAAACTCCTCTTGATTGGACATCTTCAGTGCGTAACTGAATGTACCCGCGAAGGTAATACCCGCCACAAACACCAAAGCAAAGATGATTACTTTCTTGATTATTTTTGCGTTGCCTTTTGTAACACTCGGATTACCACTGTCCACCATTTTTGTATCCTCTCTACGATCTTCCACCTGCGTGATAATGCTCGAATTCGCATTGCCCCACGGAGCGCGATATCTACTAGGAGGCAGGTTGTTTTTTCTTGTTATTTTGGGTCTTTTATTGCCAGTTCTTGAACAAAACGCTCAACAAAATCATCGGGGATCATTTTTGATGGTTATGTCGGGTTGAGAAGCTGTCGCTAACGAAGGGGGAATATACCTCGAACGAGCCACTGCTGTAGTTTTGAAAGCAGTTGAAACTCCGAATGGGGCTGGAAATTGCATACCATCGGCAATGTTACACACGCCAACAGCATCAACCAGCACCTGTTCTATAGCCGAGTATTAAAATACAGGCGGAAAGCATACCCGCCCCCATATCCAGGATGTGGGGGCGGTATATTTGCTATGTGTGTCGATTACACTACCGGCAGTTGAAACTGCCCGCTGTTGATCCACATATGCACAATGATACTCGCGATATATCCAAGGGCGATGGCCCAAGTCCATTTTAGATGCCCGAAGAACGTGTACATCCCTCGCGCCTGCCCCATGAGCGCAACGCCGGCGGCCGAACCAATGGAAAGCATACTGCCGCCAACACCGGCCGTCAGGGTCACCAGTAACCACTGCCCCTGCGACATATCCGGCATCATGGTAAGCACCGCGAACATCACCGGGATGTTATCGACGATGGCCGAGAGAATACCCACCATCACGTTGGCGGGAACCGCAGCCCATTCGGCGCCCCATACCTCGGTAACACCGGCGCCCCACTGGACATACATCAGTTCCGAAACCATGGCGAGATAACCGATGAAACCAAGCCCGCCGACACAGGCGATAACGCCGTAGAAGAACAGCAGCGTATCCCACTCGGCCCGTTCGACCTTTTTGAATACGTCGAACTTGACTTCCTTGGGAAAGGCGGCCACAGCCAGGGTATCACCCAGTTCATGGTCGGCCTTGTCCGCATCGTAAGGCACATCGGGATAGTACTTGGCGTGGGTCTTCTTCAGATAGAAACCGAAGAACTTGAGGTATGCCAAACCGGTCATCATGCCAAGCACCGGTGGCATGTGCAGGAAGTTGTGGAAACTGACAGCCGTCGCGATGGTGAGCAGAAACAGACCCATAATGATAATGGCGCCCCGGCGCATTTCCACCACCTCGGTGCTCGGCTCCGGTCGCTCGTCGGGGACGGCGAAATGCATGATAGCGGCGGGTACCAAGAAGTTGACCACCGACGGGATAAACAGCAGGAAGAAGGTCTGGAAATCAACGATGCCTTTCTGCCACACCATGAGGGTGGTAATGTCCCCGAATGGACTGAAGGCGCCGCCGGCGTTGGCGGCCACCACGATATTGATGCAGCCGATCCCCACGAAGCGCGTATTGCCTCCGCCTACCGCCATGATCACCGCGCACATGAGCAGCGCCGTGGTCAGGTTGTCGGCTACCGGCGAGATAAAGAAAGCCAAAATACCGGTCAACCAGAACAATTGCCGGAATCCGAATCCCTTGCGCACCAGCCAGGAACGCAGGGCTTCGAACACCTGACGTTCGTCCATGGCGTTGATATAGGTCATGGCCGCCAACAGGAACAGGAACAGTTCCACGAATTCGAGCAGGTTATGGCGGAAGGCCACCTCGGCGGTATGGGGCATGCCGTTTTGGACATAGACCCAGGCGATGGCGCCCCAGATGATACCGGCGGCGAGAATGACAGGCTTGGATTTGCGAAGGTGAGTAAATTCTTCCGCCATAACAAAAACGTACGCGATGGCGAATATCGCCAAAGCGAAATAGCCTACCCCACTCGCAGTCAGGTTCAGCGTCTCCCCATGGGCATCGCCAGCAGCCATGGCGACCCCCGGCAGGACAAGGGAAAGTAGTGCTAAAAATCCGGTCAGACCGACTAAAGATTTCAATCGATTCATAGTAAGGCTCCTCCCAATGTGATACTTTCAACGCCTGTATTTTAGATTTTTGGCAGAACAGACGCTGGTGCTATTGAAGTACGTAACATTGCCAATAGTATGCAATTTCCAGCCCCATTCGGAGTTTCAACTGCTTTCAAAACAAAAAAATAACCCGCTCGAAGCACAAGACATTTCAACTCGTCACTTGATTGGTATGTAACCTGCCTCTCGAACGATTCTGGCACCGGCACCGCTATGGATATAGTCGATAAACGCCTGAGCCAGCTCTGATGGCTTCCCCTTGGTATTCATATATAGCTTGCGAACAACTTTATACGTACCATACTCTGCCGTCTCCTGTATGGCTGCCACGCCGTCGATCGCGATAGTGCTCACGCTCGGATCAACGTACCCGATGCTAAGATAACCGATCGCATCCACGTCGCTACCCACTGCTGCCCTCATGGCGGCATTCGATGAAACAATGCTGAATTGCGCTGATAGTTCGCCCCTGTTCAGCAGTTTCTCCCTAAAGACTTCCCGCGTGGCACTTGCCTCATCCCGGTTGTACACATGGATCGGCCGGTCTGCCCCGCCAATTTCTTTCCAGTTACTGACCTTGCCAGCAAAAATCGCCTGAACCTGCCCGGAACGCAAATCGGTAACAGGATTTGAGTGATGAACAACGGCTACCACGCCGTCGATTGCAAACGGAAAGGAGATAAGTCCGAATTCGTTCCGTTCCTCATCGGTAATAGCCCGGCCCGTATTACCGATATGGATCAAGTCTTCACCGACTTTTCGGATACCGATGCCGGATCCTCCTCCGGCCACGACGATATGAATGCGCGGGTTGGCATCCATAATATGCTTTGCCGCTTTTTCCATCACCGGGATATGTGCGGTACCTCCCGCGATGTCGAGCCGACCCTTCAGTCCATGAAAGGCATCCAAGTCACCTGCTACGGCGCCAGCAGCAATGCAGAACATAGCCACGATGCCGATGAGGAGACGCACTGATAGCCTTTCCAGGAAATTTCTCATACAAATCACGCTTTATTGGCGCTGTATGCAAAACTTATCGACGAATATGGAAGACATGCGCTGGTTCCACTATGGGATCGAGACGAACCCAATTTTTCTCTCCCCGCCACTGATAGTGTGCATCGGTAATAAGGTCGTGAACCTCATAGCTTTCCGCAGGACCGATGCCGAAATCCTTAATCGGCAGGAAAATATGGGATTCGTGAGTAACGTGAGGATCCAGATTGACAATCACTACGATGATATCCTTTCCATCCTCGCTGGTCTTTCCATAAGCGAGAATGTGCTCGTCCTCCGACAAATAAAATTCGAGATTGTCGTATTCCTGAAGAGCGGAATGTGCCCCTCGAATCCAATTCAACTTGGCAATGTAGTCTTTGATATTGCCCGGACGATCCCAGTCCCAAACCTTGTATTCATATTTTTCCGAGTGGAGATATTCTTCCTTCCCGGCAACCGCTGCGTTTTCGCAAAGCTCAAAACCGCTGTAAATGCCGTAGACGGAACTCAAGGTCGCCGCCAGCAACACACGTATCTTAAAACCGGGCCGCCCGCTAGTTTGAAGGAACTTGGGCAATATATCGGGCGTATTGACAAAAAAGTTACCCCTGTAATATTCCTTCATGGGCCCTTGGGTCAACTCCGTCAGATACTCGGTAATCTCTTCCTTGTAATTGCGCCACGTGAAATACGTATAAGATTGGGTGAATCCCACCTTGGCCAGCATCTGCATCATCTTCGGGTGAGTAAATGCTTCGGCCAGAAAGGTTACCTGGGGGTGATTTTTTTTGATTTCCGGGATCATCCAGGCCCAGAACGCCACCGGTTTGGTATGGGGATTGTCTACACGGAAAATGTCAACGCCGTGGCCTATCCAGAACTCGATAACGCTTTTCATCTCGTTCCACAAGCTTTCCCGATTCTCGCAATGGAAATCGAGGGAATAGATATCCTCATATTTCTTGGGTGGATTTTCGGCGTACTTGATACTGCCGTCAGGACGCTTATAGAACCATTCCGGATGGTCTTTTACGTAGGGATGGTCAGGTGAGCAGTTGATGGCGAAGTCAAGTGCGATTTCCAGACCCATGGCGCGACACGCCGTAACCAATCGATCGAAATCCCCCAACGTCCCCAGATCGGGATCAACCGCTTTATGGCCACCGCGTTTGTTGCCTATCGCGTAGGGGCACCCCGGCTCGTCCGGGTTTGCAATCAGGGAATTATTCGCACCCTTGCGGTTTGTTTCCCCGATAGGATGGATTGGTGGGAAGTAGAGGACATTGAAACCCATGCCCTCGATTTCGGAGAGCCTCGCTTCACAGTCTTTGAATGTGCCGCTTTGTCCCGGTATTCTGCCTTGGGATCGCGGGAATATCTCGTACCAGTTTGCAAACCGCGCACGAATCGGATCAACGATAATCTCAAGCGGAGGATCATATTCCGTAGCGAGTCGCTTATCCGGGAATTGGTCCATCATGTGCGCGTACTGCGCCTCCGTAATTACCCTCACAGCCACATCTCTGTTGACAAGCTGGCTGGCTTCGATTCGCTCTACACACCTCGTAAAGCGGTCCCGCTCCGCCTTGGGTGCGCGTTGCTGCGCCTCCATAATAAACCGCTGACCTTCCAACAGTTCGCTGCTGATATCCACACCAGCAGCGTGTTTTTTCGTGGCCTCATCGAGCCAGGTTCCAAATACATTCGGCCAAGCCTCAATGGTATATTGGTAATGTCCGATTTCGTCAACACTAAAAGAGGCCGTCCATTCGAAGTTTTCCCCTTCCACCATGGGAACTTCGGTCCATTTTCCGGCGCTCCCTTTCCCTGTCTTCTTTTTTCGATAGCGAAGGACCGCCGTCAACATATCGTGTCCGTCTTTATAGATGCCGGCTGATACGGTTACGATATCCCCCACTTCCCGTTTGATCGGATAGCGACCCCCATCGACTTGCGGGGTTATTTTTTCGATTATTACGGATTGAATGGTCATCTCTCTTGCCCTTTGGCTGATCGGAAATCACGGAAGCCCACCGAGTTGCTAAGCTCCAGAATTATTTATGCTCCCAAGGCTCTACCAAACCCTGATATAGATCTCTTACCTCACGGGCAATCGCATGCCAACTAAAAACCTCCATGACTCGTTCCCGACCAGCATTGCCCATACGCCGACGCAATGCCTCATCACGCATTAGCAAATTGATTGGCTCGGCAAGGGCCCTGGCGAACTCATCCGGATTACGCGCCTCGAACGGGCTTTCCTGATACTGATCCAAATGGACCAAAAAACCGGTTTCTTCATGGATCACCACCTCCTTGATACCACCGACCGCACTTGCGACCACAGGTGTGGCACAGGCCATCGCCTCAAGGTTGATGATTCCGAAGGGTTCATAGATGGAAGGACAACAAAATACTGCAGCGTTGGCATAGAGCTCGATAGCCGCCTTCTTGGACACCATTTCATCGATCCATACGATGTTTTCCCGGGCTTTTTGTACGGCGGAAACACCATCGTGCATCTCTTTCGCGATCTCCTCGGTATCCGGTGCCCCAGCACACAAAACAACCTGAATACCTGGGTCCAGATAGGAAATAGCATTCACCAAATGGATAATCCCTTTCTGGCGCGTGATGCGTCCGACGAACAACACATAGGGGATATTCGGATCGACACCATATTTTTCCAGACTATCCCGAGTGGTGACAGGCTGATATTCATCGGTATCGATACCGTTGTAAATTACTTCTATTTTTTCAGGATTTACATCAAACAACCGGAGCACATCTTCCTTCATGCCATGGGAAACGGCAATAATACAATCTGCCATTTCCATCGCGGTTTTTTCAATCCAACAGGATAGATCATATCCCCTACCCAATTGCTCGCGTTTCCAGGGACGAAGCGGCTCCAGGGAATGGGTTGTGATAACCAGGGGAATACCATAGATCTGCTTGGCCAGGATCCCACCAAAGTGGGTATACCAAGTATGGCAATGCACCAGATCGGCATCGACGGGATCAGCACCGAAACCGATGCAACGGTTTACCGCTTGCAAAGGGCTTTTGAGCATTTTATCGGTATGGGAAAACATCTGATTATCAAGGCCGTGCCCTGTTACCTTAAGATGTTCGGTCTCTGATTTTTGATCACCAAAACAGCGAACTTCAACGTTCACCAATTTGGCCAATTCACGGGTAAGGTAGTCTACGTGTACACCTGCGCCACCATAAATATTGGGCGGGTATTCATTGGTAAGGAAAAGCGCTTTCATTATTTGTTACCACTGAGCAATGAATCAATTTCTTCTTCCGCGGCAATCCAGTCTTCCGCCGGGCTTCCGCCAATGAAACCGCGTTGCTCTGCACGGTAATAAGCGGCCACCGCAATCATATTCCAACGTTCCTCCGGCGTAATGGCATCACTCGCGAACATCTCCCGATCCGGCTCCCCTGCCGCCTCATTACCGGCCAAATCACCCTTGTAGGTTCCCTCGATCACACGACGAATCTCCCAATTTTTTTTCTCGCTATCTGCCGACATCCCTGCTGCGGGTTTCCTACTCTGGACCATTAGCATCCCCTCCGTAATAACTTTGCTCCGCAAAATTACAGCGTTTTGTATACAAGTATTGGCATTATGAACTTTGCGACAAAGCAAAGCAAAAATACGGGCGAACACCGCCTTGCTCAGACACGTTCTAAGGTAGCAACGCAGGCATATCCAATCCTGTTTTTTCTTCCAGGCCAAACATGATATTCATATTCTGAACGGCTTGCCCCGCGGCACCCTTACCCAGATTATCGATCACCGAAAGCACAACGACCGTTTGCCCGGATTGGGGACGATGACAGGCAATCCTGCAATAATTGGAACCACGCACACTATTGGTTGCCGGATGGGAACCCGGAGGAAGGACATCGACGAACGGCTCATTCCGATAACGCGTATCGAATACCTCCTGCAAATCGACGCTGGAAGCATTCGTGGCAAACCGTGCATAAAGTGTGGCGTGTATCCCCCGGATCATCGGGGTCAGATGGGGAACAAACGTCAGTTCCGTGGAGTGACCGGCAATTGCCGAAAGCCCCTGTAGGATTTCCGGCAGGTGCCGATGTCCAGCAACAGCATAAGTGCTCAGACTCTCTCCGGCCTCACACAAAGAAACTCTCAGAAGTGCCTGACGTCCGGCACCGCTGACACCCGACTTCGCGTCGGCAATAAGGCTGGCCGGTTCCACAAGGCCTTGTTCGATTAACGGCAGGAAACCCAACTGCACGGCTGTGGGATAACATCCGGGATTGGCAACGATTCGCGCCGCCCGAATGCTCTGACGATTTATCTCCGGCAGCCCGTATACTGCCTCGGCCAGCAGTGCAGGACAGGCATGGGGCATCCCATACCACTTTTCCCAGGTGGCCGTGTCTTTGAAACGAAAATCCGCCGCAAGATCGATGATACGGCAACCCGCGTCCAGCAATGCCGGGGCATGCTGCATCGCAGTGCCATTGGGGGTCGCGAAAAACACCAAGTCGCACTCGGCCAGCGCCTGGGTATTCGGTTCGGAAAATGCCGTATCCACATGGCCACGCAAATTGGGAAAAACCTGCTCAACAGGGTTCCCGGCCTCAGCGCGTGAAGTTATCACCCGCAAAGAGACATTGGGGTGAACAGCCAACAAGCGCAGCAATTCTACCCCGGTGTAGCCGGTCCCACCGACAATACCGACTCGGATGGTTTTTGGAGATTCTTTCATAATGGGAATTCAAACAGCTAGCAAATACCGGACACCAATACATCGAAGCCGTGAGAGCAATGATTTTTTAAGGATTTCTTCAAAAACTCGAACCCCTTAGAACAGAATCGATTTTCCCGCACCGTTCGCCCCCACCAACACGCAAAAGCTCAGGATATCTCTCATAAGACGAATGAATCCTATCTTCATCTACTGAAGTACTTGATTACCCACACCCACTACCACACCCGCCTGCGCTCGACGAACAGCATGAACCTGAATCACCACAACCCCCCGCGCCACCGGCCAGTGCAAAGACGTTGTTGAAGACAAAGCTCGGTCCCGAGGGCCGCTGGACGTAATCGATCTCAACGCCGCGCAGATAATTGAGGGCAACGGCATCCACGTAGATTTTCAATCCATTGTCATCAAGCACATGGTCGTATTCGGTCTGCTTATCGGTAAAGGTCATTCCATAGGTCATTCCAGAGCACCCACCACCTGCGACAAAAACGCGAATGGCCTCAATTTCTTCGTATTCGGCGTGACTCTGCTCGAAAATTTTGGCCAATTGCTCGCGCGCGGGCGGGGTAATTTTAAATTCTTCTTCATTGATGGTAACGCCATATTCAGGCATCGAGTCAGTCATTTTTTGATATCTCCTTGTAATTTTTTCACTAACTGCCCCGGCAGTCGGTAAAGAGTTACATAGTTTCTGCTACAAAATCCGAACGCCGCGCGTTCGGGTTCGACTCCCCTTTTCGTGGAGTTTTTTGATTCTTTACCACCTTCTGGCAAAGTTTCGAAAATTTTATCTTGAATGCGTAGCGTTCAGACAAGTAATTTTTCATTAACCGACACACCGGCGGTTAATGAAAAATTACTCCACCGTCACCGATTTGGCCAGATTCCTCGGACGATCCACATCCGTACCTTTTATCAGCGCCACATGATAGGCAAGCAACTGAAGCGGAATCGCATAGACGATGGGGCTTACATTTTCACCCACGCAGGGAATATCGATCACATGCACCATCGGCGTCGAAGAGACATTCGCCGCTTCGCCGGCAAAGACATATAGTTCGCCTCCTCGCGCACGGACTTCTTCCAGATTCGACTTTAATTTTTCCAATAAATCATCATTGGGTGCAATAGCAATGACAGGCATTTGTGCATCCACCAAAGCCAGCGGGCCGTGCTTGAGTTCACCCGCCGGATAGGCTTCCGCGTGGATATAAGAGATCTCCTTGAGTTTCAATGCCCCCTCCATGGCAACCGGATATTGTACGCCACGCCCCAAAAAAAGGGCATGGTGCTTATGGACAAATCTGTGAGAGAGCAACTGAAGGCGGTCGTTCAAGGCAAGCACCGCAGCACACCACCGGGGTAATGCCTGGAGCTGGGTGACGACATCTTCTTCTTTTTCCTGACTCAGACTGCAACGACGACCGAGTACAAGAGAAAGCAATAACAAGGCCACGAGCTGTGTTGTAAAGGCTTTTGTAGAGGCCACACCAATCTCGGGACCGGCCCGCGTCATAAACATCAGATCAGCCTCACGGGTCAGTGAGCTTTCCGGAACATTCACGATTGCCAGCGAAGGTCCAAAACCAAGCTCACTGGCAGCACGCAGGGCCGCCAGGGTATCGGCGGTTTCTCCAGACTGAGAGATCGCCACAACCAATGTATCCGATCTGACGACGGGATGGCGATACCGAAATTCACTGGCAATTTCCACATGACAGGCAATACCCGCCAATCCTTCGAACCAATTCCTGGCCACCAAACCGGCGTGATAACTCGTGCCACAAGCGATAATCTGCACGGCTCGAATCCGATCGAAGATCTCGGCTGCTCCAAGACCAAACGCCGCTTCCAGCACCCGTCCGTTGTGGAGGCGCCCCTCCAAGGTCTCGGCAATGGCATGGGGTTGCTCGTGGATTTCCTTTTCCATGTAATGACGATACTTTCCTCGATCCACGGCCGCTGCCGTCAGTTCACTCACGAGTTTCTCGCGTTGTACTTGAATGCCATCGGCATCGAAAATACAAACTTTTTCCCGGTGTAATACAGCCAAATCACCGTCTTCCAGAGCGATAAATCGGCGCGTGACCGGGATGAGCGCGGACACATCGGAAGCGATAAAATGCTCGCCAATCCCAAGCCCCACCACAAGCGGGCTACCGCGACGCGCAGCCACGAGACAGGCAGGCATTACCGTGCTAATCACACCAAGGGCGTAGGTCCCTTCGAAATCACCGATGGCGGCGCGTACTGCCGCGGGCAGATCCTTGCCGTGCCCCAGGTAATAATCGATTTGGTGTGCAATGACCTCGGTATCGGTGTCGGAAGTAAATCGATACCCAAGCGCGAGCTGCTTCTCACGTAACGTCTGGTGGTTTTCGATGATCCCGTTGTGTACAACAGCAACCCGACCTCGGGCAATATGAGGATGGGCATTGGACTCGCTGGGCACACCGTGGGTAGCCCAGCGCGTGTGGGCGATGCCGATAGGGCCGGCAATCGGATGGACATTCACTATCTCCGTAAGCCGGGATATGTTTCCCGGCGCACGGATCCGCTGGATTCGATTGGCGCTATCGAAAGTAGCGTTATCGATGACGGCAAGACCGGCCGAGTCATAGCCGCGGTATTCCAATCGGCGCAGGCCTTCCAGCAAAATAGGCGTTACGTCTCTTTCCGCAACCGCGCCAACGATACCGCACATGCTAAGTTCTCCTACCAATATGCCTTGAGACGATTACCCTCCACTTTCGCCTCGAAGTTCTTGAGGGGATGGTCGCCCTTCTCGATGCATTCCCCTGTCGTGATATCAAACGTCCAGCCGTGCTTGGGACAGGTAAGCTTCAGGCCATCGGCGGCCAGCGGAGGGATGTCCGTGACCTGATGGGGGCAATGGCTATCGTAGACCCGGACATTGCCTTGATCGGTGCGGTACACGAACACATGCCGACCGTCGCATTCATGGTGGTTGATCTTGCCCGGCTTGATATCGGATATGGCCATGACATCATGCCAACTACCTTCGTTTTGGAGGTTTTCCGGGCGAAACTCGGGGAGATCCATATCCAGGATGATGTCCGTGGCCCAGACGATCTTGGTCAACCCCAACACCGGAAATGCCATCAACAGGGCATCAAGCACCTCGTGGGCGGTGGCACCATTGCGCAGTGCCCGTGAAAGATATTGGCGAAAACCCCGGTCGGTTTGGGTGGCAACCTTGGTAATAACGGAGATGAGATCACGGGAGCGGGTATCAAGGTGTGTCCCGGCTTCCTTCAGGAAGGCGAAATAGGGTTTAATGGCATCCGGTTTTGTCTTGATAAGATAATCGAGCGCGTCACTCATGTGGGAAAGTCCTCATAAAATATCGATGATTTGAAAAAGCCAAGGTGTAAAGTGGAACGTGCCAACAAAAAACCTGGAAAACACGTCGGGAAACGGTACCTTGAGCATTTATCGGTGTCAATGACAAATTTCTTCCAACCAACTTCGGAATCATCGAAACCCGTGGGAAAGCATTATGAGCATTGATCCATTTTTTACCCAAGAGGAGAGAGACGCCGTCTATAAAGTGATTCAGGCACGCAGGGATATCCGTCATTTTATCCCGAACCGAACGATCGAGCCGAAGACACTGGCCCACATCCTGCGCGCGGCTCATCAGGCGCCCTCGGTAGGATTGATGCAACCCTGGCGTCTCATCCACATCCATGATCCGGAACTGCGACGTCAACTTCAGGCGGAAGCGGAACGGGAACGGCTGGCAACAGCCGATGTCCTCAATACCCGCCGGGATGCATTCCTAAAACTCAAAGTGGAGGGCATCGGTGAATGCGCCGAACTCTTGATTATGGTCATGGCCCCAGACGATGGTACCGTGTTGGGTCGCCGTACGCTGCCTCGTGAAATGGCCATATCATCGTGCGCCTGCGCCATCCAGAACCTGTGGCTTGCCGCCAGGGCCGAAAACCTGGGGTTGGGATGGGTTTCCTTCTTCGACCCCCATGTCGTAAGCAAACTACTCAAATGCCCCAATACAGCAGAACCACTGGCGATCTTATGCCTGGGACCGGTGGTAGAATTTCCACCGGCACCACTCATGACCATCGAAGGCTGGCGAGAGGGGAAATTACTGGATGCCATTCTTTATCACGACCACTATGGAAAGGAACCCGTTCCCCCTGAAGGCTGTTAATGCCATTCATACGCTTATTTTTACATAATGTTAGAAAACAAATGGCACCGGGTTTTCCCCTTTCTTCTTTGGTGGCCAAACGTCGATAAGGGGACATTCAGAGCCGACTTTCTGGCCGGGATCAGTAACGCATTACTCACACTGCCCCAGGGGATCGCATTTGCCGCCATTGCCGGGATGCCGATCCAGTATGGCCTGTATGCCGGGATGGTCCCGGCGGTAATCGCCGCCCTATTCGGCTCGTCATGGCACTTGGTTTCTGGCCCAACCACGGCGGCGTCCATTGTGATATTTTCGTCCCTTAGCGCACTTGCCGAACCGGGTAGTACGGATTATGTGAGTCTCGCCCTGACTCTGACCTTCATGGTTGGGATAGTCCAGCTCGGACTTGGGTTTGCGCGTATCGGCACACTGGTAAATTTTATTTCCCATTCGGTGATAGTCGGTTTTACCGCTGGCGCAGCCTTGATGATTGCAGCCAGTCAAGCCCGGCATTTTTTTGGCATCGAACTACCCCATCATACCCATCTCTACGAGACTGTGCAGGCCATTATCCTTAACTTGCACGACATCGATCCGACCATCACCGCAATCGGTATCCTGACAGTTCTCGGTGGCGTATTAAGCAACCGATTTCTCCCCTGGATACCTTATATGATATCGGCCATTGTAATAGGTGTGTCGGGTACATTCTTTTTGGCGCACTGGCCCGGGCTGGAAACAGTATCTTCAATTCCCATGACAGGCGCGTTACCCGCTTCCTTACCACCTTTATCCGCGCCCGATTTTTCCCTGGACACGATCAGGCAACTTGCCCCGGTGACACTGGCCATGACCTTGTTCGCTCTGACAGAGGCCACTTCCATTGGACGCTCTCTCGCCGCCCGATCGGGGCAAAATCTGGATGGTAACCAGGAATTTATTGGACAGGGTTTGTCGAACATCGCGGGGAGCTTCTTTTCGGCCTATGTGGCTACCGGTTCATTCAATCGCAGCGCGGCAAATTATGCAGCCGGTGCCAAAACCCCCATGGCCGCCATTTTCTCCGGCCTGTTTCTGATGGCCATAATAATTCCCATGGCACCCCTGGTGGCGTATCTGCCCAATGCGGTGATGGCCGGTGTATTATTTCTCGTGGCCGTTACCCTGGTGGACAGCCGCCAGATCAAAAGCATCATCAGAACCAGCCGTTCGGAAACCCTGGTGCTTGTCGTCACTTTTTCCTGCACCCTGATGTTCGATCTCACATTTGCTATTTTGATGGGCGTTATCCTCTCCCTGGTGGTTTATCTGGCTCGTACTTCCCATCCACCCGTGCTTTCACGAGTCCCAAATCCGAATCATCCACGCCGCGCCTTGATCGTGGATCCCCAATTGCCAGAGTGTTCTCAGTTGAAGATTGTGAGTATCGAAGGATCCCTGTTCTTTGGCGCGGTACACCACGTGCACGAACATCTACGCCAATTCGAACGTGAAAATCCGAAACAAAAACACTTGGCGATTACCGCCATCGGGATCAACTTTGGCGACGTCGCCGGTACCGAACTGCTTGCACGAGAAGCGAAAACCAGAGAAGAACACGGCGGCGCACTCTATCTGATTCGTCCCAAATCAGGATTGCTCACCCCATTACGTCGGGGCGGTCATTTGGAGCGCATTGGAGAGGGAAATGTATTTCTCACAAAACAAGAAGCCATCGCAACCATAACATCATCGCGACTCGACCCGAATATTTGTGCAGTCTGCACACAACGGATCTTCCTGGAGTGTGCATCTCTGCCTGGGGCGAATGGCGTGGAACCTAAAAGACAAACATGACGATCAACCTGCTGACGATAGGACTCGGTGGCTTTCTCGGCGCGATTAGTCGTTACCTGATTTTTACGGCAGACCGGTACTTCTATCATCACTACCACTTTCCACTGGGCACATTATTCGTCAACCTGGTCGGCAGTTTGCTGATCGGTATCGCCCTGGGACTCAGTGTTAAATACGACATTCTAAGTCGGGGCTCCCCGGGGCATTACCTGTTCGTTACCGGTTTTCTTGGAGCGTTTACGACATTCTCAACATTCAGCCAGGATAACCTCATCCTATTAATGGACAAGCAGTATTGGTCGTTCATGGCCAATATTTTCACCAATGTGGTCCTCGGTCTTGCCCTGGCGGCGCTGGGCTACCTTTTTATTCGCGATGAACTACCGGTGAAAATCGTCAGATTACTATTAGGATAATCTTTTAACGCCAGGA
Source organism: Gammaproteobacteria bacterium (assembly GCA_013042035.1). Taxonomy (GTDB): domain Bacteria; phylum Pseudomonadota; class Gammaproteobacteria; order HK1; family HK1; genus JABDQX01. Next base: position 1,846 of record JABDQX010000422.1, on the reverse strand, counting down.
TTTTGAACAAAACGACAAAAAAATCCTTGTGTAGCATTTTTGATGCCTGCTATATCAGGTTGGGAAGCAGCCATGCTAAACATGAAACAAGCCATGCAACTGATAGGGATTCGGGCAAATGACCCGGATGGAGGTGCCAGCCGGCGGTTGAAGAAGCACCCACCACGGGTGCCGGAAATGGAGAGATTACCTTGGCAGTTTGCCGATCAAAACCAAGAGACTCCTTACAAGGATGTGCTGGATGGCGGCACATTTCCCATCAAGAAACGAAAAATGTGATTCCGATGACCGGAAAGTAGAGAATCAGTCACTGCGCATACCGGCCAACATCTCTCTGGCCTCTTCTTTGAAACCATCGTCCCTTTCCCAAACGCTCGGCAATGCGATAGCCCGCTCAAGCGAGGCACGCATCAACTCCTTCTTACCCATAAATCGGTAAGTGCGAGCCAGCTCAAGGCGATGATGAATCTCGTTGGGCGCTATCTCGATGGCTTTCTGGAACATCGCCATCGACATCTCGTTCGATCCTGGTGGTACACCGCCATAGATAATTTTGGCGAATCTCTTAAGTATCCAGTTGAGGTTGGCTATTTCCTGATGCCAGCGACCCAGTACGTGATAGGCGCGATCGGCATTGGGGTTCAGCTCAATGGCTTTTTCGGCTTCAGCCTTGATCACCTTGGAAAAATTGATTTTTTCCTTTCCACCCCGGAAAAGGGCCAGACGACCAAGCGCCACGGCTTTGTAAAAGTGGCCTTCCCATCCATCGGGTTCGATGACAATGGCGCGGTCGCAAAGCTCATTGGCAAAAGCAAACAACGCTTCCTTCCTATGCTTTTCCTGATCGGGCAACGCATGCGCCAGCTCGGTTGTCTCATCGGCGACATTCCAGAGAGCAAAGTAATGAGCAGAATCGATTGCAAGCACCTGCTGATACGCAGCCAGGGCTCCCTGGTGATCCCATTCGGCCTTACGTGCATTGCCAAGCTCTATCCACTCATCAAGAGATATCGCCTGGGAAACCGCCATGGGTAAAACAAAAAACAGGCAAACCCAGAAAACCCTTCCGGCTCTTTTCATGACATGCTCCCCGAACAATTTTATTTCGCGCACAACACAATATAAGTTATCGTCATCACATGATTGATTCTCTCAGGAAAAAACAAATGCGGACTATCGTAGATTTACCGGAAGAACAAATCGAGGGGCTGAAACACATGGGCAAGATTGCCCATTTGCTTCATGTGCGGGACTGGCACGGTGCGCCGTGGCCGAGTATCTAGCCTACCATCGACCCGTGCGGAACGATGATGCATTTGGTATATGGAACAAGCACCCTACCGGGATATGGAAATAACTTGCCCATCTAAAACCACTACCCACTATTCCCCTTGGAATAGTGGGTCATATTCGTCCCTGAAATACGCGTAGATAATCCGGGTTTAGTTTCTATAACAAGAATAGCTGTAGTACGTACCAATAGCGCCAAGTTTTACCTTGGAGTAAGAATAAGTACTCGTATCACACCCGCAGATGCCGGAGCTACACGTTGCTGGTGATTTAATAATACTGCAAGAACTGCCTATATCAAGGCAATAACCATATAACCCACTAGGAACAGGTTCGGTCGGCCCAGCAGGTCCGGTCGCACCCGTAGCGCCTGTGTCACCCGTTGCTCCCGTCGGTCCGGCGACGCCTGTGTCACCGGTTGCGCCGGTCGGTCCGGTGGCACCCGTATCACCTTGAGTACCCGTATCGCCAGTCGCACCGGTCGGACCTTGGGTGCCCGTATCGCCAGTCGCACCGGTCGGACCTTGGGTGCCGGTATCACCGGCCACACCTTGAG
>JABDQX010000232.1 GCA_013042035.1 Gammaproteobacteria bacterium | reverse complement strand
GTCTGCACTTGCGCGCCTTGCATCTAACCACTTTTTGCCTCGCTGAACCCATAAAATAAGGTGGAACGTGGCACTAACTATATTAAGCATGGTTATCAAATAATTTCCGGTTAACCGTCGAAGCAGTCAATCAGAGATTGCTACCCATCCCACCCTAAGGAGAAACCACAATGTCCGCAGATATTCTCAGCATGATAAAGGAAAATGATATCAAGTTTGTCGACCTGCGTTTTACCGATACACGCGGTAAAGAACAGCATGTCACGATCCCATCCACGGTGGTCGATGCCGATTTTTTTGAAGAAGGCAAGATGTTCGACGGGTCCAGCATCGCGGGCTGGAAGGGGATCCATGAATCCGATATGTGCCTGATGCCGGAACCGGAGACCGCCGTCATCGACCCATTTACAGAGGAAACGAACCTCATCATACGTTGTGATATTCTGGAACCGGCCACCATGGAAGGCTACGAAAGGGATCCACGGTCCCTGGCCAAACGTGCCGAGGTCTATCTGAAATCCACGGGCATTGCCGATACCGCCTATTTTGGTCCCGAACCGGAGTTCTTCGTGTTCGATGATGTGCGTTGGGGAACGAACATGAACGGGTGCTTTTATAAGGTCGACTCCGAAGAGGCGGAGTGGAATTCGGAAAAAGTATACGAAGACGGCAATATCGGTCACCGGCCCAGCGTGAAGGGCGGCTACTTCCCGGTTCCTCCGGTCGATTCCCAGCATGATCTGCGTTCTGCCATGTGTCTGGCATTGGAAGAGATGGGCGTTTCAGTAGAAGTCCATCACCACGAGGTGGCCACCGCTGGTCAGAACGAGATAGGCACGGCCTTTGGTCCTCTGGTACGCAAGGCCGACGAGACGCAGATTCTCAAATATGCCGTCATGAACGTGGCGCATCTCTATGGGAAAACCGTCACCTTCATGCCAAAACCCCTGGTGGGCGACAATGGCAGCGGCATGCATGTACACCAGTCCCTATCCAAAGGCGGAAATAATATTTTCGCCGGCGAGAAATACGCCGGGCTCTCCCAGGAGGCCCTGTGGTATATCGGCGGTATCTTCAAACACGCCAGGGCATTGAATGCATTCACCAATGCCGGTACCAACAGCTATAAACGCCTGGTTCCCGGATTTGAAGCCCCGGTACTGCTTGCCTATTCGGCGCGCAACCGTTCCGCATCGGTACGTATTCCCCATGTCTCCAGCCCAAAGGGCCGCCGTGTCGAGGTCAGGTTCCCGGATTCAAGCGGCAATCCCTATCTGTGCTTTGCGGCCATGTTGATGGCAGGCCTGGATGGCATCCAAAATAAGATCGATCCTGGCGCACCTTTCGATAAGGATCTTTACGACCTGCCGCCGGAAGAGGAAAAAGCGATCCCCACGGTGTGCCATTCGTTGGATCAGGCACTGGAGGCGCTGGATGCGGATCGTAAGTTCCTGACCGCGGGCGGTGTATTCACCGACAATATGATCGATGGCTATCTTGAGCTGAAGGCCGATGAGGTGACACGCTTACGGATGTCCACGCATCCGGTGGAGATGGATATGTATTTCAGCCTCTAAAATTGCCGTGCGATTTTATATAATTCCGGCTGTGCTGTCGGGGACGCTGCGCGTCCTCGACTATTTTGTTTGTTGTTACTACAGAACGGCGCGCAAAAAACCTCTGGAAAGAAAATGAACCAGGAAATAGTAAATAAGCCCCTTATAGCGCCCTACTTGATAGGAGATAATACTGAATTCAAAGACGGATCCACCCTCGCTTCCGAGGCGGAAAATTTAATGGGATTTATTCAGAGATTCAAGCTGGACGGGATGACAAGCAAGGAAATGAGGAAAAGAATCTCAGAAGTAGCTATAAGTTTGCTGGAGAAACAAAGGCAAGAAATAGAGCAGAATCTATTATTAGGTCTAGATGCTGATAAAGAACGACTGCATGAGCATTATAGAGGGGAGGCTGCAAAAATAGATGAAAATCTCTACGAGAGCACTAGCCAAACTGCTAAAGAATTAGCTCAGATGATGCTCGATTCTATAAATTATATACATACTATAAAAACAAACGAGACAAAAAGATTAAGTGAATCTCTAGAGAAAGGTAGAATCAACAAAGAACAGCATAACCGAATGATATCTCTTCTAGAAAAATGGGAAAATCTGTATGGCGCTGAAATAGAAGAACGGCTCGATATGTTTTTTCGAATGAATAATAGAGATAGCCTTTATAGCGCTCTGACATTGCTCCAAGAAAATTACGCTGGGGTTGCCAAACCACAACAGATAGAACAGGGCGCAACGCATAATATAATTGATAGCCTTTTAGTATCTCCTCTGAAAGAGTCTAATTTTAGACCATTCAAAAGAGAAGAGATATATGACAGAGCTTGAGAAAAATAGAACTCTCCTCGTTGATTCAAACATATGGCTTTATGCGTTCATAGAGGGACAGGATCTCCGCAAGTCAGGGATAGCAAAGTCAGTCATCCAAGATAATAACTCAGCAATTATAGTCAGCACTCAGATAATAAATGAGATTTCCGTCAACCTGATTAGAAAAACTTCCTTTTCTGAAGATGAAATACAGCAATTGGTTGTAAGTTTCTATGGAAAATACGATGTCGTTGAAATCAATAAGCAGATTCTTCTTAAGGCATCTGAAATAAGAAATCATCATAAATTTTCCTTCTGGGATAGCATCATTTTTGCAAGTGCATTGTATGCCAACGCCGAGATTCTCTACTCGGAGGATATGCACGATGGTTTTGCCATTGACAACACAACGATAACCAACCCATTCGGGTAGCGTCTCGGACGATGCCATTCACCACATCCCCCGACCTGTAATCGGTTTTCATCAACCGCCAACTTACGTATCATTATCGGTAGAGCTGTATACAAAACTCATTTTGCATTTCTATTTCTGGCTACGTTAATAATGTGCTAAAAATGCTCATTTACTCCGTGTAAACCCGGCTTTTTCTCACATTTTTTTGCTTGCTATGAAGTGACAAATCCGAGTTTTGCATTTGCTTCGATTACAATGCGTTTTCGTGCGATTCACGATTATTCACTGCAAATACTAAGGTTGTAGACATTATGCTTTCTGATAGAGTACAAGGCGTAAAGCCATCACCGACCATGGCGCTCGTTGCCCGGGCAGCGGAACTGAAAGCGGCGGGGCATGACATCATTTCACTGGGGGCGGGAGAACCTGATTTTGGTACGCCGATCCATATCAAGAATGCCGCCAAAAAGGCCCTGGACGATGGGTTTACGAGATATACGCCCGTGGACGGTATTCCTTCTCTGAAACAAGCCATCGTAAACAAGTTCGCACGGGAAAACAGCCTTGAATATTCCCTCAATCAGGTACTTGTTTCTTGCGGGGGCAAGCATGCCCTTTTCAATCTGGCGCAGGCGTTATTGAATCCGGGGGATGAGGTGATTATCCCCTCGCCTTACTGGGTCTCCTATCCCGATATCGTCATTCTGGCAGGGGCCAAACCGGTTTTTGTCGATACGAATGTGGAAACGGGATTCAAACTTACGCCTTCGATGATCGAAAGTGCAATCACCCCCAAGACGCGCCTCATTATTATGAACAGCCCCTCCAATCCCAGTGGTGTTTGTTATCAACGCGAGGAGCTGGTGGCGCTCGGTGAGGTTCTGCGAAAGTATCCCGAGGTTTGTATTGCCACCGACGATATCTATGAGCATATCGTATGGGGAAAGGAACCTTTTTCGAATATCCTCATGGCTTGCCCGGATCTTTATGATCGCACGGTGATTTTACACGGTGTATCGAAATCCTACGCCATGACGGGCTGGCGTATCGGTTTTTCGGCGGGGCCGGAGAAAATCATCCAGGCCATGAAGAAGATCCAGTCCCAGAGTACCTCGAATCCGACTTCATTTGCGCAGGTCGGTGCCGAGGCGGCGTTGTCCGGAGATCAGGGCTTCATTCGTGAGATGGTGCAGATATTCAAGGGACGCCACAACTTCGTCGTGGCCGATCTCAACAGACTGCACGGTGTTACGTGTCTGCCTGCCCAGGGAGCGTTCTACGTGTTCCCCGACATGCATAAGGCTATCGATGCATTGGAGGGTATCGAAGATGATGTTGGCCTTGCCGACTACCTGATTCAAAAGGCCGGGGTGGTATTGGTGCCCGGATCGGCATTCGGTGCACCAGGATTCATGCGGCTTTCCATCGCTACCAGTGAGCATGATCTGCATTTGGGTTTGGAACGGATTGCGAATGTGCTGTGAACGATGTGTTTGTGTTTTCTGCCGGAATGGGGATGTTTTCGTCGCAAGAACGTGCTAAGGTAAAGCGATAATAGAAAATCGCTTTACCACCTGGAGGCCAATGCCATGACAGCCGTTACCCTTAGCTCGAAAAATCAAGTGGTTATTCCAAAAGAGGCTCGTGACGCCCTGGACCTTAAGCCCGGTAAAAGATTGCTGGTACACGTGGAAGGCGACATGCTCATCATGCACCCGGAACCGAAGAACTACGTGAAGGCCATGCGTGGACTACATAAAGAGGTTTGGGAAGGCATTGATACCGACGGTTATCTACGTGGAGAACGGGATAGCTGGGATGATAATTAACAGGCTCTAATGGATCTCGGATGAGTGACCGATATGTGGCCGAACAACCGGGCCTCTATCATCTTGCCCCGAAGGGACTTTACGTCCCGGAGGGGCACGAGGTCATCCTGATCGATAGTTGTATCTGGATTTATTATTTCGAAGACCATCCCCGCTATGCCGATCTCATCGACGCAATGCTGACACAATGGGTCGGTCGGGGTACGGCCCTGCTTACCTCGGAACTCTCTCTCCTGGAGATTAAAACCGGGCCACTGCGGCGGGAAAAGCCATCGGTGGCAGCGGAGTACCAGCTTTACCTCAACAACTTTCCGGGGCTCTCCCTCATTCCTATCGATCAAAGCATCCTCAACCATGCCGCTCGCCTGCGCGCTCGTTGTCGGATCAAGACGCCGGACGCCATCATTATCGCCACCGGCCTGGAACAAGGCGCCACCTTGGCGATTACCAACGATCAGGCGTGGAAAGGCATCGACGGCATGGGGGTGGTATGTCTTGAGGATCTGGCGGTACCCTGACCCGGTGCGGCTAGAATCAAATACACCACGAATTAGAGAAATAAAAAAGCCCTCGGCAAGCCGGGGGCTTTTTTATTCGCGGGCATTATTCACGTAAGGGTATTTACGTAAGGGGCGCCACGGGCTTGAGCTTCCATATCTCTTCGTTGTATTCCTTCATCGTGCGATCAGTAGAGAATTTACCGCTGGTAGCGGTATTGATGATACTCATACGCGCCCAACGTTTCTGGTCCTTGTAGGCATCACTGACACGGCGTTGCGCCGCAATGAACGCCCGGAAGTCGGCGGCGGTCATCCAGGGATCATAGGGGCTACGGATGGCGTCGACGATGGCGTCGAATATGTTCGGTTCGAACTGATTGAAATGGGAACCGCCCAACATATCCATGACGCGGCGGAAATCCTCGTCCTGTTCGATGATGGCGTTCGGATCGTAGCTTTCACGGCGGGCCACAACCTCTTCGGCCTTGAGCCCGAACAGGAAGAAGTTTTCCTCGCCGGCCTCTTCCAGGATTTCGATGTTGGCACCATCATAAGTACCGATGGTCACCGCGCCACTCATCATGAACTTCATGTTGCCCGTGCCGGAGGCTTCTTTTCCCGCCGTGGATATCTGTTCCGAGAGATCCGTACCCGGCGCGATGATCTCCATGGCGGAGACCCGGTAGTCGGGCAGGAAGACGACTTTTAGTTTATCGCCCACATCCGGATCGTTATTGACGACTTCGGCAACATTCCCTACTAGCTTGATAATGCGTTTTGCCATCCAATAGCCTGGGGCCGCTTTCCCCCCGATCAGGACACACCGGGGTGTCCAGTTCTCCGTATCCCCTCGTTTGATCCGATCATAGAGGTGGATCACATGCAGTACATTTAGCAGTTGGCGTTTGTATTCGTGCATGCGTTTGACCTGCACATCAAACAGGCTGTCCGGGTTGAAAACGACGCCACAATCCTTTTCCACCAACTCGGCCAAACGTTCTTTGTTGCGCCTTTTGATCGCCTGCCAATGTTTTTGGAAATCGGCATCGTTGGCATGGGGTTCGAGCTTGCGTAGCTGATCGAGGTCGGTGATCCACTCATCCCCAATAGTTTCGGTAATAAAATCGCCGAGTTCGGGGTTCGACCATGCCAGCC
>JABDQX010000418.1 GCA_013042035.1 Gammaproteobacteria bacterium | reverse complement strand
AATTTGCGAAAAAATGGCATCGATTCTCCGCTTTTTCTACGATACCCTTTTTAACCAAACAGGCTCTTAATCCTCGCTGGTTGCTAACGAGGAAAACCTCATTAACTTTCCATCAAATATGTGATTCCGTAGCGTCTCCCAAAGGGAGACAGCGCGAATTTACCAGGAGCAATCTAACATGACGACAATACTTGCCACCAAACGCGCGGCCTGGACAAAACTCAAGGCCCACTATGAGAAAATAAAAGCGACCCATATGCGGGATCTGTTTTCCGAGGATCCGGAACGTTTCGAGCATTTCCATACCGAAGCCTGTGGTCTGATGATGGATTACTCAAAAAACCGTATTCGATCGGAAACCATTGCTTTATTGACGGACCTTGCTCGCGAATCGGATCTTGCCGGGTGGACCGAGCGCATGGTCGGTGGTGAGCGAATCAATAATACGGAGGACCGCGCGGTCCTGCATACCGCATTGCGTTACCGGCCGGCTGGTGCATTTCCTGCCGGGGATGCCGATGTGATGCCCGGAGTACGGGATGTACTGGGCCGGATCCGCCGGTTCACGGAAGAGGTACAAAGCGGCAACTGGCGTGGGTACACAGGCAAACCCATCGAAGCAATTGTAAATATCGGCATTGGCGGATCGGATCTGGGACCTGTCATGGCGAGCCGCGCCTTGGGGGCCTATCAGCACGAGCGCCTCAGCGGCTATTTTATCTCCAACCTGGATGCCACCCAACTCACCGAGACCCTTAAGGGACTCGATCCGGCAACGACACTATTCATCATTGCCTCCAAGACCTTCACTACCCAGGAAACCCTGACCAATGCCAAGAGCGCCCGGGAATGGTTTGTCAGCCAGGCTGGGGAAGACGCCGTTGCCAAACACTTTGTTGCCGCCTCCACGGCCCTCGAACACACCAGTGCTTTTGGGATAAGCCCCGCCAATGTTTTCGAGTTCTGGGATTGGGTAGGTGGCCGCTATTCCCTGTGGTCCGCTGTCGGACTCTCCATCGCCACCTTGATCGGCATGGATAACTTCGAGGAACTCCTGGCTGGCGGCAATGACATGGACGAGCATTTCCGCAGCGCCCCCTATGACAAAAACCTGCCCGTGCTGCTGGGATTGCTGGATCTCTGGTACCGGGATTTTTTCGGCGCCGAAAGCCACGTTGTGTTGCCTTATGACTATGCACTGCGCAGTTTCCCGGATTACCTGCAACAACTCGAAATGGAAAGCAATGGCAAACGCGTTACCCGTGACGGGAAGGCGCTAGACTATTCCACCGGGTCCATTATTTGGGGCGGCCCCGGTAACAATGGTCAACACGCCTTCTATCAGTTGATGCATCAGGGAACGACCCTGATTCCCTCGGATTTCATTGTTCCCATGCGTTGCCAATACGCCATAAGGGATCATGACGAGGCCATGCTTTCCAATGCCCTGGCACAAACAGAGGCCCTGATGAAGGGCAGGAGTGAAAACGAGGCCAAGCAGGCGCTCATCGAAAGTGGTTTGACCGGCGAGAAATTGGAAGCCGCCGTTCCCCACCGGATACTGCCCGGTAACCAACCGACCACAACCTTGGTGTATGAACGCCTGACCCCCCGGCTCCTGGGTTCGCTGATTGCCCTCTACGAGCATAAGGTATTCACCCAGAGTGTCATCTGGGGTATCGACGCCTTCGATCAGTGGGGCGTGGAACTTGGCAAGCAAATGGCGAAGGTCATCATGCCGGAGCTGACGGCGACGATCGATGCCACCACACACGACTCATCTACCAATGGACTGATCAATTACATACGCAAGGGCAGGGCGGCTTCCGGGTGATTTCGCCGCGCAAAGTTATATAGCCTTGCTGGCGCGGGCTGGGCAAGATTTAAGAGCCTGTTTGGTTAAAGAAAAAGTGGGAAATCGAGGCCATTTTTTCGCGAATTCGAGGTCAATAGTGAACGATTGGCCAAGAATTTGCGCAAATCATGAACCGATCCTACCGCTTTTGCAGCCGATATCACTTTATCCAAACAGGCTCTAAGTTAAGCGATACCCTGTCATTTCGGCTGGGGGGAGATCTATCTATCCGGGTGAAACGATCGCTTGGGAATCGTAGGTCGGATACTCACTCGTCAACGGGAGTCGTGGCGGCAGACGACAACTATTTTCATCGTAAAACATCCAAGAGAAACGGACATCCACGTCGAGCCACTCATTACAGCAAATAAAGGTTGAAGGAGGGCATCCATGGAGAATATAGCAAATAGTGAGATCGAGTTTTTGGAAAATCGAGTTGAACGGCTTGATAATCATTCGTTTTCCAGGTTTCGCGAATGGTTCATCGAATTTGATAACTCACGTTGGGATAAAAAACTTGAAATGGACTCGAATGCAGGAAAACTCGACTTTCTAATTGACGCGGCGCTTGCCGAGCACCGGGCGGGAGAGACGAGAGATTTGTGAACCATAAAACCGCTTCGAGTTTTTGGGATTGTTACAAACAACTTCCAGCAAATATTCGCAATCTCGCCGACAAGAATTTTCGAATTTTGAAGCAAAACCCTTATCATCCATCGTTACAGTTCAAGAAAGCAGGTAAGGTTTGGTCTTCCAGAGTTGGAGCGCATTATCGTACAGTTGCCATGCCAATTGAGGGCGGTTTCTTATGGATTTGGATTGGTTCTCATGCCGAATACGACAAACTGCTTTCCTGATCCGCCATCGCCCACAAGAGAAAAAAGCATGACTCCCAATAAATAGGAAGATGACCTGCGCCTGGAGTACGATTTTGATTTTCCCAAGGCCGTGCAAGGGAAATATTACCGACAGTACCTCGAAGACACGAATGTTGTCGTCATTTCGCCTGACATTGGCCACCGCGAACAAGTAAGACGACTCGAACGGGCAATGGCTAAGAGCGTGTCTGAAAATTCCCGGTCGTGGCGAGGCGGTAGCCCGATTGCGGTCCCGCAAGGCGCGGAAAGTGAAAAATCGGGGAGTGTAGCGAGCTACATGACGCGATTTTCCACTCTTTCGCAACGCAGCGGGCCACAATTCGGGGGCCGCCGC
>JABDQX010000415.1 GCA_013042035.1 Gammaproteobacteria bacterium | reverse complement strand
GCGGTAGCCCGATTGCGGTCCCGCAAGGCGCGGAAGGTGATAAATCGGGGAGTGTAGCGAGCTACATGACGCGATTTCTCACTCTTTCGCAACGCAGCGGGCCACAATTCGGGGGCCACCGCAGTAGACTGGGGATTTTTCAGACACGCTCTTAGAGCGTGTCTGACAATTTCCGGTCGTCGCGAGGCGGTAGCCCGATTGCGGTCCCGCAAGGCGCGGAAGGTAAAAAATCGGGGAGTGTAGCGAGCTACATGACTTGATTTTTGACTCTTTCGCAACGCAGCGGTCCACAATTCGGGGACCGCCGCAGTAGACAGGGGATTTTTCAGACACGCTCTAAGAGCCTACAATAAACGTACGGCGCAAAATTATCGCGGAGCGGAATTATCCATGACACGATTTATCTTCATCACCGGTGGCGTTGTGTCCTCTTTAGGGAAGGGCATTGCGTCCGCATCACTGGCGGCGATTCTGGAGGCGCGGGGCCTTACAGTGACGCTGATCAAACTTGACCCTTACATCAATGTCGATCCCGGAACCATGAACCCGTTCCAACACGGTGAGGTCTACGTTACCGAAGACGGGGCCGAAACGGATCTGGACCTTGGTCACTACGAGCGTTTTGTCCGTGTGACCATGGGAAAAGACAACAATTTCACGGCAGGACAAATCTACGAGCGGGTGATCCGCAAGGAACGGCGCGGCGATTACCTGGGGGCAACGATTCAGGTCATCCCGCATATTACGGATGAGATTAAAAAATCGATTCTTCGGGCAACGGAAGGGGCGGATCCGGCTATCGATGTCGCCATGGTGGAGATCGGCGGGACCGTGGGCGATATCGAATCATTGCCGTTCTTGGAAGCGATTCGGCAACTGGGCATGGATTTCGGCCGTCACCGAACACTCTATATCCATCTAACTCTGGTGCCGTATATCGCCTCTGCCGGGGAAATCAAAACCAAGCCTACACAACACTCGGTGGCGGAATTACGCTCGATTGGGATCCAGCCCGATATCCTGCTGTGCCGCGCCGATCAATTCGTGCCCGAGACCGAGAGACGCAAAATCGCGCTGTTTACCAACGTTCAGGAACAGGCGGTTATTTCCGCGGTAACCGCGGATAGCATCTATCGAGTGCCCCGTATCTTCCACGAACAAGGGCTCGACGATCTGATTGTCGAACGCCTTGGTTTGTCGGCGAATGCCATTGATTTTTCGGAGTGGGATCGGGTCATCGAACGACTGGATAACCCGGACCATGAGGTTAGCATTGCCATGGTCGGGAAATACGTGCATTTGCGGGAGTCCTACAAATCCCTGTCGGAGGCGCTGATCCATGCGGGCATCCACACCCGGACACGGGTTCGGATTGTTTATGTCGATTCCGAGGAGATCGAAAACACCGGTGTCGATATGCTCGCCGATATGGACGCGATACTGGTGCCGGGCGGGTTTGGAAAACGCGGCATTGAAGGCAAGATCGCCGCGGTACGGTTCGCCAGGGAAAACTGCGTACCTTACCTTGGCATTTGCCTTGGCATGCAGGTTGCCATCATTGAGTTTGCACGGCACAAAGCGGGATTGGCGGGGGCAAACAGTACCGAATTCGAGCAAACCACGCCCTATCCGGTGATTGCCCTGGTGACTGAATGGCTGGATGCCGATGGGACCGTGACGTACCGGGGGCAGGAAGCTGATCTTGGTGGGACCATGCGCCTGGGCGGACAGCAATGCCGATTACAGCCCGGAAGCCTTGTACGGCGGATCTACGATCAGGCCACTATTTCTGAACGGCACCGTCACCGCTACGAGTTCAACAACCACTTCGTGGCCTCCCTGGAGGACGCCGGGCTCATGGTGGCCGGTCGAACCATGGATGGCAATCTGGTGGAAGTGGTGGAGCTACCCGATCATCCCTGGTTTGTCGGTTGTCAGTTTCATCCTGAATTTACCTCCACGCCGCGGGATGGTCACCCATTGTTCACGGATTTTATTTTAGCGGTGAGGGAAGGACAGGATCGGAAGGGGTGTTAGAGTTCCGGACAAAAATACAAAATGCCTCGTGGAGTATTTCGATTCCGGTGGGATCAAAGGGGCGGGCCACTCAGGACTTGAACCTGAAACCAACGGATTAAGAGTCCGCGGCTCTACCATTGAGCTAGTGGCCCGTACAGAGGGGTAAAGTATACACCAAAGTATACGCAAACCGAGAATTGGGGCGAAGGAGGGGACTCGAACCCCCGACCAACGAGGCCACAACCCGTTGCTCTACCAACTGAGCTACCTCCGCCATCGAAAAAACCTGCGCTACAACCGCCCGGCAACGCAGTGGCGCGCCCGGCAGGACTCGAACCTGCAACCCTCGGCTTCGAAGGCCGATGCTCTATCCAATTGAGCTACGGGCGCATTGAACTTTATTTCCCTGAGCTTTATTTTACTGATTCTGACTAATTCAAGCTTACCGATTCACGAAGCAAAACTGTTTGGTACGCCCGGCAGGACTCGAACCTGCAACCCTCGGCTTAGAAGGCCGATGCTCTATCCAATTGAGCTACGGGCGCATCGGCACCCTTTATCGATAATGACCGAGGCGGCCCAAAGCGACGACCAAGGGTAAAAAAATCGGCGTTATGCTTCATGGCAAGGCCGGAAATAACGAATCCGCGAAATTGTATCACGGATGGGCTATATGCAAAAAGGCATTTTTCTCTCGCGTGAAACTTCCTTCTACACATAATGATATGATTTGTATAATATTATTCTTTCGTGCTATTTAAGGTGGATCAATGAAATACTGTGGTAACTGCGGTGAGCCCGTGTCGATACGGGTACCGGCGGACGATAATCGAGCCCGTCACGTCTGTGATGCGTGCGATACCATCCATTATGTAAACCCGAAAATCGTTGCCGGTTGCATCCCGGAATACGACGGCAAAATACTGCTTTGCCGACGAGCCATTGAACCGCGTTACGGACGCTGGACATTGCCGGCCGGGTTTATGGAGAGGGGAGAGAGCACCGTCGAAGCTGCTGTTCGAGAGACCTGGGAAGAGGCGCGGGCAGCGGTTGAGGTCGATTCGTTGTTTTCCCTTTTCAGCCTCCCCCACATCAGTCAGGTCTATATAATGTTTCGGGTAAGGCTACTGCGCAATGAGTATGCGCCCGGCCCGGAAAGTCTGGAGGTGGCCTTGTTTCGGGAAGAAGATATCCCCTGGTCCGAGTTTGCATTCCCCGTTATTCGGCGGACGATGGAATGTTATCTGGATGACAAACGCAATGACAGATTTCAGGTGCACGTTGGGGATGTTTTAGAGCGCATTGGGAGAGGTAGTCACGGTATCTCTCCTGGAGAACGGCTATGACATCAGGACTGTTCGGGAGAGGCCACAAGGACGTGACGACCACCATGGTTTACACTCATTTCTGAATCGGGAATCAAGAGCCCTGTGGACGATGTAGAGGGGGAGAACGAAGGTTGCGAACGTTGTCGGAGGGGCTTTATACCACGATGTGGCGGCCTAAAGGTGTTATGAAGAAATATATAACCGTTAGGCGTCATGAGCAGGCTTAAGACTCTTCTCTGTCGCGTTTTCCTGCCGCGCGTACTTCGGCGAGTAAGCT
>JABDQX010000414.1 GCA_013042035.1 Gammaproteobacteria bacterium | reverse complement strand
GCGGTAGCCCGATTGCGGTCTCGCAAGGCGCGGAAGGTGATAAATCGGGGAGTGTAGCGAGCTACATGACGCGATTTCTTACCTTTCGCAACGCAGCGGGCCACAATTCGGGGGCCGCCGCAGTAGACTGGGGATTTTTCAGACACGCTCTTAGGATGAATCGGCTGCGAAAGCGGTAAATTGGCCCCTGTTTTGTGCAAATTCATGGAATGAAGTGCTACTCGAGGGTCGTTGCCGCTTGCGATAAAAAATTGCATCCGTATGATCGGCAGGATGCCGGGCGCTTGTAAATGAATATAACGGACCCTACCTTATACAAGCTTCATGGCTTGTGTTGTTTTGAATTCATCTGCCCGAGATTTATTGCATATTCTCACGATAACCTTACGAGGTAACGATCATGTCCACATATAATAACTATGCCGCACCAGCATCAGCGCAGACCACTACCCTGGTCACCAACAAGCTGATCAAAAACACCTACACCCTCCTGGCCATGACGCTGTTGTTCAGTGCATTGATGGCGGGCCTTGCCATGGTGCTGAATCTACCGCATCCGGGTTTTATCATCACACTGGTAGGGTATTTCGGATTGCTGTTTTTGACCTCGAAATTCCAGAACAGCGGGCTCGGCATCGTTTTCGTATTCGCGTTGACGGGCTTTATGGGGATAACCTTGGGCCCGATAATTGGCTTTTATCTGTCGGCCTTTTCCAACGGCTCTCAATTGGTGATGATGGCCATGGGAGGAACCGGCGCCATATTTCTGGGGTTATCCGGCTATGCCCTGACGACACGTAAGGATTTCAGCTTCATGGGTGGATTCCTGATGGTGGGGATCCTGGTGGCGTTTCTGGCCGGGCTCGGTGCAATGCTCTTTTCACTGCCGGGCTTATCTCTCGCGGTCTCCGCAATGTTCGTTTTGCTGATGTCCGGTCTCATTTTGTGGCAGACCAGCAGCATGGTCCACGGCGGTGAGACCAACTACATCATGGCCACCGTGACGCTGTATGTGACTATTTTCAACCTGTTCACCAGTTTGTTGCACCTTCTGGGTGTCTTTGCCGGGGAAGATTGAATAATTCCGCTCCACCATGGAAACCTGGGAACAACTTTTAGTCGGCGCTGCGGCCATTCTCATTTTGCTGTGGTTCTGGCCTAGCGCGAGGAAATCGGTCAAGGAAAGCCCAAAGGGAACCAGGGAAGATTGGCTGGGTGTTATCAAGCCAATCGGGTTGGTGATTGCCTTTGTTGTTTTCCTGATCCTCATCGCTAGAGGATGAAATGAATCTCGGGGCAGGCCTTTGCGCCTGCCCTGGATTCTTGACGGCGGCTCTCGACGCTCAGTCGGAAATCACCCAGGCCTGATCGTCGATCTCTCCATGTATTGTTTTGTGTACTGGGCAGCGGTTTGCGATGGCAACGATTCGCCTATGCTGTTCCGGTGTAAGATCGCCGGTGATATGAATCTCGCGCGTAATGCGATCGACCTTTCCTTCCTGTGTTTTGCAATTCGGACAATCCTTTGCGTTGACCTTTTCGTGATCCAGCCGGACGGAAATCCGCTCGATCGGCAGCTTCTTGTGATTTGCGTACATGCGAAGAGTCATTGAAGTGCATGCCCCAAGTCCTGCCAACAACAATTCGTACGGGGAAGGTCCTATATCCGCGCCCCCATAATCGATGGGTTCATCGGCCAGCAAACGGTGTCTATTGGTGCGGATTTCCTGGGAAAAACGTCCGTCGCGCTCCGTTACCACGACTTCTCCTATCTCCGGCTCTTCCGATATGGGGAGCTCCGTTGTATTCATGGGTTGGATATACCTTCCCGCCCATGTGGCGATAATCTCCCCCGCGTATTGAGAATCTTCCCGCTGTGTTAGCAGGTGATCGGCCTTATCCAGCGAAATAAAGCTCTTCGGGTGACGAGCGGCCTCGAAGATATTCCGGGCATGCTGGAGTCCTACTACCTTATCCCGTGGTGAGTGCAACACCAGCAGTGCCTTGCCCATGGCTTGAATCCCTTCCTTGATCTTCGAGGCGGAAATATCGGCAAAAAAATACCGGTTATCCTTGAGCCGTTGCCTTGCCAACGCGGTCATCCCATGGATTTCGCCATCAGTGTCCGGCACACCGTCCTCAAGTAAACCTCTGATGGATTCCGTATCTCCGGGAGCGGCGATGGTAATGACTCCCGCCACTTCGGGGATTTCTCTGGCGGCGGACAGGACGGCAACGCCGCTTAGGCTGTGACCGATTAACAATGCCGGGGCCGCGAAATTCTCCCGCAGGTAGTTCGCGGCCTGGATGATATCCCGGATATGGGTGGAAAAGGTGGTGTCAGCGAAGTTTCCCTCGCTGTTACCAAGACCGGTGAAATCGAAGCGAAGCACTCCAAATCCCCGTGCGGCCAGTGTGCGGCTGATATGGGTTGCCGCCGGGATGTCCTTGGAGCAGGTAAAGCAATGGGATAAAACAGCAAAAGCTTTGGTGTCAGTGGCGGGTTGCTCTAACAGTCCGGAGAGCTTTGTGCCCTGTTCATTGCTGAAGGTCAGTTTTTCCCTACGAGTTATTGGCTGAACATTCATGATAATTCGGCGTTGTTGACATTGGCTGTCATCGTGAAGTAATAATGACTCCGTGCTACAAGAACTAAAAATAATTCATCATTTGCGGAGGAGGAAAAATGAACCAAAAGATTATACGTAATCTATTGCTGGCGGGTAGTCTTGTGTTCAGCGCGAACGCGTTCGCGGACGGCCCTAGCGCCAGTATGCTATCCAACACGTGTGCGGGTTGTCATGGAACCAATGGTTCCAGCGTCGGTCCTGCTTCGCCGACCATTTCGGGAATGTCGAAGGACTACTTCCTGGACTCCATGGTGCAATACAAAAATGGGGAACGTCCCGCCACCATCATGGATAGAATCGCCGCCGGTTACAGCGAAGAGGAAATCGAGCTGATGTCCGAGTGGTTCCAGGAAAGGCCCTTTGGTCGTATAGCCCAGGTATACGACGCCAAAAAGGCTACCAAGGGAAAGACATTACACAAACAGTACTGTGAGAGGTGTCACGAAGACGGTGGTCGTATGGCCGACGGAAACGGCATACTGGCCGGGCAATGGATCCCGTATCTTCGCTACAGCATGCAAAACTTCCAGTCGGGAGCACGTCACATGCCGAAGAAGATGAAAAGAGGCATGGATAAGCTCGTGAAAAAACACGGAGATGACGGTATCGAGGCGATAGTACAGTATTACGGTAGCCAACAATAATAAGGGGGAATAACATGTCCAACATCAATCGTCGAGCGTTTGTAAAATTGTCTGGGGCCGTTGCCGCCGGTGTTGCCGCTAGTGTGACCGGAGGGGCTCTGGTGGGTGTTCCCCATATTGCCAGGGCCAGCGCTGGTAAAAAAGTGGTTGTGGTCGGCGGTGGCACGGGTGGCTGCACCGCGGCCAGGTATATTCGTATGGCGGACCCTTCCATTGAGGTAACCATTGTCGAACCGAACCAGTATTACCATACTTGCTATCTTAGCAACGAAGTGTTGAGCGGTGAGCGCGAGATCGATTCGCTCCGGTTCGGCTACGAAGAGCTCAAGAAGCATGATGTAAAAATCGTCCAGGATCGAGCCACCAATATCGACGCGGACGCAAAGGTCGTGAAGACCCAGAGTGGACAGGATATCCCCTATGATCGCGCCATCGTATCTCCCGGTGTCGATTTCAAATGGGAGGCTATCGAGGGCTATGATGCCGAGGTGGCGAAGAAAATCACCCATGCATGGAA
>JABDQX010000407.1 GCA_013042035.1 Gammaproteobacteria bacterium | reverse complement strand
GTCCGTTTTTCAGTAAATGACCAATATCGTGTCCATCCCTTATAAACATCCTTACCGGGCTTGTAACTGGAGAGACTATTATTTATCTGTTTCCTGAGATCATTGAGGTTGTTCGAACTCGCCTTTTTTGCGGAATCCAGAATCATTCCAACGCTGTCCGCGTACCTTCCACCATAACGTACAACGTGACGGCTTGGTTTGTCGAATATTCTAATATCATATTTATCTATCAATTCTTCTAATTTCTGTCCTTCCAGGTTAGGAACCCCTTCTTCAACCGTGTCATATAAATCAAAACCGAGCGCACGGCCCCCGGAACCACTCTCAGAACGACGACGTTCCAGATTTCCCAGTTGCTCTCCTATCGCGCCAAGCGCCATATAAACGGGTTTCCCTACATTCCTAATCCCGAAACTCTTCAATAACAGTCGTTGTCATCTCATTATCGAGAGAAGTAAAAATCATATCCGCCCTGGACTGCTCTATACCGGATATGATTTGTCCCAACACACCCTCATCTATATCTTCGGACTTCGGAAACCATCTTTCATATACTACGTCATCTTTTACATGTTCGTAATACTCTTCTGTATATAGATCGCTACCCATACCGATAAACGCAATCTTCTTAACCGCCTCGGATTCCAGAAATTTGCTTAACAATAATAATTCATCCGATACGCCTCTGGCCATGGAATAGATGTTGCTATAATCTGAAAATAGAGTGTTGACAGAGAAGCTGGCAATAAACGGGACACCGCTTTCGCCGATCGGTCCCACGATTTTTTCCCCTTTTGTGGAGACACGGCAACCCACAAGACCAAGCAGATTTTCATCGGCCAGAATTTCTTTCACATTTTCTTCGGCGCGTGATGAAATGCCGAGATCATCCAGGTAAACCGCTCTCACCCGACGCCCGGAAATCCCACCTCCTTTGTTGAATTCATCGATCCTTATTATTCACAAAGAATTTTATCGAATCAACCGTTTCCGGGCTATTATCTTCGGAGCTGACTATCACGCCTATTTTATATTCTTGACCTGATGAGAGGAAAACAAACAGCAAGGACAAAGAAAACACCGCAAACGCGATGACCGACAATACGTAAGTTCGTGTTGAGATTTTTATCGATGTCATGGAATATTTCCTATATCGGATAATGTTTTCGTTTTCCTCACTGAGTGGCCGCTAAAAAAGCGTTTTAAAAAAGCCTCTTTTTATAGTTAAAGATTTCTTCCCGAGCTACCAATTCTCAGCCAGCAATTCGAAATGCGCCTGAGGATGCAGGCAGGCCGGACAGGTATTTGGGGCTTCTTCCGATTCATGAAGATAACCGCAATTTCTACAGCGCCAGACAACCTTGCCATTTCTTCTGAAAACCTTGCCGGTGCTCAGATTGCTTTCCAAATCCCGGTATCGTTTTCCATGCTGCTTTTCCGCAATGGCGATTGCATCGAATGCGGCGGCAACATCATTGAAGCCTTCCTCTCTGGCGACTTTGGCGAAAGCGGGATACAGCTCTTGCCATTCATGTTCCTCACCGTCTGCCGCCGAATGCAGATTTTCCAGCGTGGTGCCGATTTTGCCGGCTGGATATTTCGCGGTAATCTCAAGATCGCCGCCCTCAAGGAATTTGAAGAACCGTTTAGCGTGTTCTTTTTCCTGGTTTGCGGTTTCTTCGAATATATCCGCTATCTGTACCAAGCCTTCCTTTCTGGCGGCACCGGAAAAATAGGTATATCGGTTTCTCGCCTGTGATTCTCCGGAAAACGCCGTCAATAAGTTCTTTTCCGTTTGCGTGCCTTTAATGCTTTTAGTCATTCTCTCGTATCCTTAAAAATTTGTCCCCATCCAGGAAAGGTACATGAATAGGAATCGGTGCGCTGGGAGGGGAGTCAGGGATTAATGCTGGCGTTTGACACGTTTGCAGAATTCGCATTTCATTGGCGTTACCCATCGTCCAAAATTTCTTCTTCCGCGTGGGAGGAGAGGTAATAATCGTGAGATGGGATATGTCTCTCGTCTTTCTATCATGGGAGGCAGCATTTTTTGTACTTTTTGCCACTCCCACAGGGACAGGGTTCATTACGGCCAATCTTGTTTCGCGAACTCGAGGTCGATGCCTTCAACAGCTTCCGCAGATCGCCCGGTTTTGCCGTTTCCCCCGACTTGGCCATGTTCTTTGTCAATGCGTCCATCTCCCCATTGTGCTCCCAGGCATAGTCAAGCA
>JABDQX010000402.1 GCA_013042035.1 Gammaproteobacteria bacterium | reverse complement strand
GATTACGAAGTATTGACTCAGACCAGTGAGGCAATGATATATGCCTCTATGGTTCATCTCATGGCTAGGCGACTGGCTCGCAAGGCGCAGCCTTTAGGCCCTTAGACGCAATTTTAAGACACGCTCTAAGAAAAACGGATGCTAAAATAAACCTCGAAACGCAGCTAGAAAAGATGCTTGATAATGTAAAAAAAAGCCAAGGAAATAAAAAAACACAATGCTGAAAAACCTTACCCCATACCTCCTGCTGTCCCTCTCGCTGTTTTTCTCCTTCAGCGTCTCGGCGGACAACCTGGAAAACGCCAAGTTCCCCTCCCTGCTCTCTGCGGTCCGGATCACATCACCCATGGATTTTTGTGGAGAAGCTGTCCCCCTGGACGAACCCAACGTAAGGGAGCGCCTGGAACGGGAATTGTTGGTGGCGATGGGGAATCGTCATCAGATCATCCTTTGGATCAAACGCTCAGGACGCTATTTCCCCCACATCGAAGACGCACTGAAGCGAAACGACATGCCAGATGATCTCAAATACGTGGCTATTGCGGAAAGCGCCCTGTTACCCCACATCGGTTCTTCCAAACACGCCATCGGGTATTGGCAGTTTCTCAAAACCACAGGACGGTCATACGGTCTGCGTATCGATGGCGCCATCGATGAACGTCGAAATATTTTCGCATCCACTCGAGCTGCCATCCAGTATCTGAAAAAACTACATGGGAACTTCAGTTCCTGGACCCTGGCAGCGGCGGCATACAACATGGGGGAAGGTGGCCTGAAGGGTAGGATCTCGGCCCAAAAAATCAAAAACTACTATCACCTGTATATTCCCATGGAAACACAGCGATATATCTTCAAGATACTGGCAATAAAGCTGATTTTATCCGATCCGAAGAAATACGGATTTAATCTGACCAAGGAAGACCTGTATTCCCCGCTGTCTTTCAATCGCGTTCGAATAAAGGTTTCAAGCCATTTGCCGCTTCAATTGATTGCGGAGGCATCTTCCAGCTATTTCAAAGAAATCAAGGACCTGAACCCTGAGATCCGTGGAAATAACCTGCCAAGCGGTACCTACTCGATCATCGTCCCCAAGGGTACCGGCAAAACGTTTCATGCTAATCTGGCACCGCTGGTGGCAAAGTATCGGCCCAAAAGAAATAATAAGATTTATACCGTAAAAAAAGGTGATAATCTTTCGACTATCGCAAAAAAACACGGTGTGCAGATATCTGATCTCAAGCGGTGGAACAAAAAGCTCCAACACAAAAAACTTCTCTATCCAGGGGATAAATTGGTGATTGATAAATGATTCCGCTGTACATCCATCTGTTTCAAGCGTAGGAGCAAGCAACCAGCGCCCCGTGCATCTTAAGCGGTTGGAAAAAAGAATTTATCACCGCTTCAGGCGCAAAAAACGCAGGGATTGCAGAGAAAGAATATTCTTTAACGTTCGGGTGTAGGAACGGGAAAAATCTGTTTCTTCCTCTGTGATCTCTGTGCGCTATGTGGTTATTTTTTAAGAATCTTTCTACCACAGAGGGACACAGAGATCACAGAGTGGGAAAGCGTAAGCGGTGGTTAAGTTGGCGCCTAAGGGAACCGCCCCCTATCTCACCTGCTCCCCCATCGCCTGACGTTTGGCGTGATAAGAAGAACGCACCAACGGACCGCTCGCAACCTGCGTAAACCCCATCTCACGGGCAAGTACCGCAAGCTGTTCGAACTCATCCGGCGAGGCGAAGCGTTCAACCGGCAAATGGTCACGACTCGGCTGCAAATATTGGCCGATAGTCAGCCGTTCACAATCATGAGCACGCAGATCCCCGAGCACCGTCAGTATCTCCGCCCACTGCTCGCCAAGCCCCAACATCAATCCGGATTTTGTGGGTATATCCGGGTGCTCGGCGTGAAACTTTTCAAGTAATTGCAAGGACCAATGGTAATCGGCACCCGGTCGTACCGATCGATACAAACGGGGAACCGTTTCCAGATTGTGGTTGAATACATCCGGCGGCGCCGAGGCAAGCTCGGTCAGTGCGACATCAAGGCGCCCCCGAAAATCCGGCACCAGAACCTCGATTAAGGTATCGGTGGTGCGTTCACGAACCGCTCGGATACACGCTGCGAAGTGACCAGCCCCTCCGTCTCGAAGGTCATCTCTATCCACCGAGGTAATCACCACATAATCCAGCCCCACCTCGGCAACCACCTGGGCAAGGCGCTCCGGTTCCGTGGGATCCAATGGTTCGGGACGGCCGTGGGCCACATCGCAAAACGGGCAACGCCGAGTACAGACATCACCCATAATCAGAAAGGTGGCGGTCCCCTGCCCAAAGCACTCGGAAAGATTGGGACACAGCGCCGACTCACAAACCGTATGCAATCGGTGTGTGCGAAGGAGCTTTCTCATGCGCAATACGGGTGCCGCCACGGGCGCCTTTACGCGGATCCAGGTAGGCTTACGGAGTATTTTTTGTTGTTTTGGCGGTGCGGACATAGTGGATAGTTGAGTGATTGACAATTCCCCGAATTGTACCTTTAACGTCTGTATTTTAAACTTTCGTGAAAACAGGTGCCGCTTTCAGAACCATTGAGCGACCCATTCGGAGCATATCCGCCCCTGTTCAGTGCTTGGTGAGAATTCATACCCCCAATGCCCGCCGCATCGCCGCCCAGGGCCGTCTAAATAGCCAATAGGCCAAGGCAACGCGTCGACCGGTCAGGCGCGCCGTCCCACGCAGTCCAATCCGTTGCCGATGCTCGGTATCTTCCAGGGTTGCTCTGACACGATGGGAAAGGTTTCCATCGGGACGTGGCACGGCTTCGTAGCTGAAGGTACGTAGCTTTGCCTCGACGGCATGCAACGGATCGGCATTCAGGAAAACCGTCACCGATGCACCGGGCGCAAGGGCTATGGCGTCACCAATAGACACCCACGCCTCCACCTCGGCATCGAATTCATCGGCCACCATCATCACCCGCTCTCCAACTACCACCGGTCGGCCGATCCACTCAGTGGGGTCGTCGAGAATGACAATGCCGTTCCGTGGCGCCGTGACATGGCTTCTAGCAATCAACGCCATCAGATGCGAAATCTCGGCTCGATGTTCATTAGCCTTGCCTTCGAGGATGGCGAGCCGGGCCTTGCTGCGCTGCTCGACCATGGCCTGTTGAGCGGTTTGGCGGTATTCGGCCTCGACTGTTTGTAGGGTTTTTTGCGCCACCTCCAGTCGACTATTCAGCGTTGTTTTATCAAGATCGAATAATGGACTACCCTTGACCACCTTCTGGTTGGGACGAACCCGGATATGGTCTACCACACCTTCCAGGGGTGAGCGCACAACGATGGGGACAACAGGCACGATCTCGGCCGGCGCCAGAACGGTTAACGAAACAGGAAGGAAAGCAAGCGCGATCAGGGCAAAGCCCAAAAGGCCCAACAGCCATTTCTTGGATAGGAATCCGGCCAGAACCGGCCTTCCCGATCCTATCAATGCACCCCAGGCATGGCCGTAGGTGGCGGCCAGATGTTCGAGTGGCCACACAGTGGCTGCGGACCAGGCCTCATCACGGACCAACAGCAACAACCCAAACGGTTTTCTGTCGCCAGCCTTTGCGAGAGGTAAAACCAGACCGTTCTCCGGCAACCAGTTACGCCATTCATCGGCGTCTTCCGGTGGAAGGTCACGGGGGTGTATCGGACGAGCCTGCGCCTTTTCCTCCGTGGCAAGCCGGTTGGATAGGCGACGAACCCACTGGATAAACGGCGCATCTTTTTCCAGTATCGCAACACCGGATGCCGCCACCACGCCCCGACCCCGTATCCAAAGGATGGCCTGACGGTAAGGCGCCAGCATATGGGTTTCGTTTACCGAAATGAAAGCGAGCTCTTCAGGGGTTTTTGCCGTCCAGGTTCGCTCCTGGAGCTGGAAAAGCGCCGATACGGCAAGCGCCGCAATGTCGGTCATCGAGTCGAAAGATTCACAAACGAGGTTTGAGCATGTTAGCGCTGCGCACCAAGGCCGACAGGGGCTGGGCCTTGATTCGCGCATCGGATTTTCCAGGATCTTTGTTTTTCAGATACCTAAATATCATCCGTGTAACACATATCCCACAGCCACCGAGCGCCGATTTCAGAGCGTGTCTGAAAATTCCCGGTCGTCGCGAGGCGGTATCCCGAAGGCGCGGGAGGCGTGAAATCGGGGAGTGTAGCGAGCTACATGACGCGATTTCACGCATCTGGCAGCGCGGCAAACCACAATTGGGGGTCGCCGAAGTAGACTGGGGATTTTTCAGACACGCTCTTAGAACGCATTCTGATACCCAGGCACAATCTCGGTCAAGAATTCACCGGTCTTTCTGCCAACACCGGCAAGCCCTTTGAGTTCCAGTTGCAGGAAAAACGCATTATTGAAATCGTTGTCAGTACCGTTGAGAAACCGCTGTACAACCGCCCGTGCCGCCCAACAACAGCTGTCGTATTCGAGACCGGCAACTGCTTCAACGGTTTTGGATTCCGGCAATGCATAGATCCAGCGTCCGACAGCACCCCAATTTCTCGTCAATGGCCATCGGAACGAGGTGGTCGCCTGCTCATCATAGTCACGGTCATAACGGTAGCCAATGTTGAAAACACGCTGACCGTCGGGTTGATAGCGCAAACCAATATTGCTTTTGGTGGTGGAATCATTCTCCACGTTGTACTGAAAACCCGCTATCATCCGCCATTGTCTGGCAGCCTTGGCGGCAACCTCGGCAATGATTTCCGATGAGTTATCTGTATCGATAGTTTGACTTGGATCATCAGGATCCGACAGATACACTTTTCGATCCCGTAGGTAGTGGATTTGCCCAATGCTGGCGCGGAAGACTTCCTCGGCAGTCTGTTCATCCAACAACCGTGTCGTCAAGGCAAGTGTTACTTGGTTGGCATCGCCCTGCCGATCAGCACCGCTGAAGCGATTTTCCCGAAACATCTTGCCAAAATTGAAGGTGTATTCGCCTGTATCGAATACCGGCAGGTCTTCCTGGTCCTTGAAGGGCACGGCCAGATAGTAAAACCGTGGTTCCAGGGTATGGGTATACGCGCGTTTTCCAAAGCGGGCATTTCTTTCCAGGAAGAGCCCGCCATCAAGGCTGAAAATTGGCAGTGTGCGTTCAGGACTGGTGGAATCGCCGGACTCCATGTCGCTCAGATTGTACTTGGTATGTCGTAGAGAAAATTTCGGTACGAGAAATGTCGATGAAGTACGCAACGGATAGCTAACCGACGGGGTGATATCGAGGCGTTGGCCGGTGGCGCGCTGATCATCGGGATTGGTAGTGCCATCCAAATCGCGATGGAAGTAAACCCATTCCCCCGCGATCTGGAAGTTGAACTTGCGATTTTTCTCCGGGAATCGAGTACCGAATTGGAGCTGTGGGAGTCGGTCATAAGGACGATCGTTCGTTCGAATGGTTTCGTCCACGGTTTGATAACCCTGGAGACGACCCAAGGCCCACCACCGGTTGCCCCTGTAACGAACGTCGATACGCTGATCGAGAAATCGGGTGCTCGATTCAATCATCGAGTTACCCATGTCCTCGAAGTAGTTTTTATCCGATACCCAATTGAAATCTACATCGGTGTCCCATTTTTTGGAGATGGTTCCGGCATGCCTTAACCGGAATACGGCACGGTCATCATCATACTTTCTGTCATTCGGCAGGTAATCGAGTTCGGCCTTGCCTGTACCGAGCTGCGTCAGATAACGGTATTCTCCCTGTAAAAGAGCGCCACGATCCGTCATGCCACGCACGGCAAACGTGGCGTCCTGGTTTGGAGCAATGTTCCAGTAAAAGGGAACCGTAACTTCGGTGCCGCTAGACTCGGAAGCACCGAAACTGGGCATAAGAAAACCAGTTTTGCGCTTGTCACTCAGGGGAAATGTTAAATAGGGGCTGTAGAGGACGGGTATATTCTTGAACTTTATCGCCACGTCACGGGCAACACCCCGATCGGTAGCTTTGTTCAATTTTATTTTTCGCGCCACCAATTGCCAGTCTTCGGTTTTCGAGCGCTCCCCGTCAACGGGCCCAACGGTAAAATCGCCGGAACCGGGACAGGTTGTATACGTCGCATTTCTTGCCGTTATTATTTCCTCGGACTTCTTGATTTTTATTTGCTTGGCGGTTCCCCGTCCATGGTGACCCACCAGGAGAAATCCGACGTCATCCGCCTGGTATTCACCGGACACCAAATTTACATGGGCCGATTTCCCGACGATATACTGTCCGGTATCCCAAGCCTGAACGTTACCTTGAGCGTCTATCGTCTCCAAGGATTTATTGTATTTCACCCTATCCGCGCTGATATGGCGGGTCCCTCGACGAATCTGCACATTCCCCAACAGCGTGGAAATGTCTTCTCCGGAAGTGCCGTCTCCAGCCAGAACCGCTTCATCACCAAACAAATAGGTCGCATCCGGCGCATCTTTTTCCATGTCTACCACGGGCCGCGTCGGAGCTTGAATATCGCTTTGGCACAAAGACCAATCCGGTATCGTTCGAATCGACTCCGCCAATACGGGGGTTTGT
>JABDQX010000395.1 GCA_013042035.1 Gammaproteobacteria bacterium | reverse complement strand
ATCTATCCCCTGTTCGTTCTGGAAGGGGAGGGACGCCGTGAACCTGTCCTTTCCATGCCGGGTATCGAACGCTTCAGCATGGATAACTTGCTCGATGAAGCGAAAGAACTCCTGCGTTTGGGGGTGCCCGCCGTTGCCCTTTTCCCTGTAACACCCCAAGATAAAAAATCACTTGATGCCCGTGAAGCCTGGAATCCCGAGGGGCTCGTGCAAAAAACCGTTCGCCGCTTGAAACAGGAATTCCCGGCGCTCGGTATCATTACCGACGTTGCGCTGGATCCCTTTACCACCCACGGTCAGGATGGCCTTATCGATGACACCGGCTATGTACAAAATGACATCACGGTCGATGCGCTGGTAAAGCAGGCCCTCTCCCACGCCGAGGCTGGCGCCGACGTCGTGGCCCCGTCCGATATGATGGATGGCCGAATTGGCCGTATTCGGGATGCGCTGGAGGCCGCCGACCATCACAATACCCGTATTCTTGCCTATTCCGCCAAATATGCATCGGCCTTTTATGGTCCGTTTCGGGATGCGGTCGGCTCCAGCGCCAATCTGGCCGGTGGTAACAAATGTTCCTACCAAATGGATCCGGCCAATAGCGATGAGGCGCTCCAGGAAATCGCCCTCGATCTTCACGAGGGAGCCGATATCGTCATGATAAAACCCGGCATGCCTTACCTCGATATCGTGCGCCGCGTCAAAGATCAATTCGGCGTTCCCACCTTCGTGTATCAAGTCAGCGGCGAATACGCCATGATCCTGGCCGCGGGCCAAAACGGCTGGCTCGATGAACGTCAAGTCGTTATGGAAGCGCTGCTTGGCTTCAAGCGAGCAGGCGCCGACGCGATTTTGACCTATTTTGCAAAGCGGGTCGCGGGGTGGCTATAAATTCCTGGTGAATACCGGAACACTGGAGCTCATCAGGACAGCCAACAGTATTCGGAAACCCTCGATACCCAGAATCGAAGTAGATGCCCTTGCCGATGCGGTTCGGTGCTTCTTTGCATACAACCCAATACAGCCGGAACCAAAATGCGCCACGAGAATTTTTTGGTCATTTTGTTCAAAATGCCGGTGCTAGGGAACCAACATATTGCCGTTTGGAAATAGATGGTAAAGTCAGTGAAAAATAATGCATTAAAAGAGATAGAAATAAGAAATTTTAAGTGCTTCGAAAAACTGCGCCTGGAAGGTTTTAAGCGAGTCAATTTAATTGGTGGAAAGAATAATGTGGGTAAAACTGCCTTTATGGAGGCTGTGGAAATTTTTGTGTCTTCATCGGAGCCTCGTAAACTGTTTTACGCGGTTAACAGAATGATAAGGAGGAGGCAGAATAATATAAGAACGAGATATACTGAGTTAGATTTTATTAATAGATATGCTTCGAAGGTAGAGGTACTATCAGGGAAAGATTGGCTCAGCGTTGAGTATGTAGAAGAAGTTCATGTAGAAGAAGTTCATCAGGTAGACTTATTTTATGAGTACGATCAGACGCCTTCGTATGATCAGACGCCTTTGATAGAAGACGGTAATTCTATTAAATTTTCTGTTAACGGAGATGAAAAGGCCATTCCGATAAGGATTATTGTTGGTAATTGGCAAAATATGATGAACAGAAGAGATAGTGGCTTATCAGAAACAATAAACTTTATCGGCCCTACAAGAAGTGATGAACAAGATGTAGCGATCCTCTACGGAGCCTTGGTGGATCTGAATAAAGAAGTTTTTCTGAATGAATCTTTACAATTATTTGATGAGAATATTATTTCACTCAAGCTGCGACCTGTCAGAAACGGGATTGTCTTGAAGGTGGAAATGGAGGATTTTGAATCGCCTGTTTTATTATCTTCATTGGGAGAAGGTGTAAATAGATATATTTCTATATTGTGCGCCATTTGGGCAAGCCAAAATGGACTCCTTTTTATCGATGAGATAGAAAATGGTATCCATTATGCGAATTATAATCAGTTGTGGCGTCTAATTTTTAAGGCCAGTAATGACGCAAATTGCCAGCTATTTATTACGACTCACTCGAAAGAATGCATTCATGCATTCCACGAGGCCAATGACTCGGATGAGGGAGTTTATTTTGAATTTTACAAAAATTCAAAGAAAGACAGGATATCCGCCCATAAAATGGATAGAGAACTGTTGGAATACGTCTTGTCTCACGATGGGAGAGTAAGGGGTGACTAAAAACCTGTTGGTAGTCGAGAGTGACAACGACAAGTATTTTATCGAGGCGCTGATTGGCTATCTAAACCTGACTGATGTAGAGGTGGGTAGCCCGATTTGTAACATAGACGACTTCGAATGCTTGGATGGCATATCGCATCTTAAGTCAAGGCTGATCAGACTTAAGTCTCAACTCGATAAAGCAGAAATAGATAAACTGGGCATCATTCTCGATGCAAACAAAGTTGGTATTCACACGCGAGTAAAGCTGATAAATGATTCTTTGCGGAACATTTGTTCCGACATATCCCTGGACTCCACAAATACCCTGGTTACAAGCGCGGAGCTGGATATACAAATAGCCTGTCATATCATCAATGTCGATGGTGCAGGGGAGCTTGAAACCTTGATGAAGGTTATAAAGTCAAAACAATCGACCTATGCCGATTGCCTGGATGGTTGGAGAAAATGTCTTAAGGAAAATGGCAAAGCCATCGGCGATAAGCACTTCGATAAATTCTGGGTTAGCATTTACCACCGATATGACAATTGTAAAATGAATGAAGGTAATGCCGACAAAAATTGTCGTGGTGAAACCGGCATCAAGAAGGATGTGTGGAATTTCGAACATCCTGCATTGAATGATCTGAAACATTTCCTACGCTTGTTTGGAAATTAACGCGATTCCCAGCACAATCGGGCCGCTACCACAAAAAAATTTCAACCCACGAAAAGCGCATCCGATCTTTTTCGTGGTTAAGAACTTACAAGAAATGAAATGACCGGCTAGTAATATGGAGAGGGATCAAACTCTCCTAATCTTCAATCTCGAATAACCCCCAGGATAACTCCGGAAAAAAACCTATCTGTAAACCTTCCACGAGACGTTCGAACCACCAATGAAACACACAATTCGTACCTGGATCTTCCCACTGGCCCTAAGCCTTGCCGGATTCACGGCACTTAGCCTTGTGCCCAACACACCAACTCACGCCGCCCAAACCCTGCCGGAGTTTACCGAGCTAGTCAAAAAATACCGTCCAGCGGTTGTCAATATCAGCACGACACAAAAACAAACCCAGACCCGCTTGAACCTTCCCAAGCAGTTCGGGATGCCCGATGTTCCCGAAGACAGCCCTTTCCACGATTTCTTCCGCCGATTCTTCGATGAAGAGGGCGTCGAGGAATTCGAGACACACTCCCTCGGGTCCGGTTTCATTACCTCCAAGGATGGTTACATCATTTCAAATCATCACGTGGTCAAGGATGCCGATGAGATCATCGTGCGTTTGGGTGACAGGAGAGAATTCGAGGCAGACGTGATTGGTGTCGATGAAAAAAGCGATATCGCGCTACTCAAGATCGACGCCGACAATTTGCCGACCGTCGAGTTGGGTGTTGGCGAGGAAGTCGAGGTCGGGGAATGGGTGCTTGCCATCGGTTCACCCTTTGGGTTCGACCATTCGGTAACCGCCGGTATCGTGAGCGCCAAGGGGCGAAACCTGCCAAAGGAAAACTATGTACCTTTCATCCAGACCGATGTCGCCATCAATCCGGGCAATTCCGGCGGTCCACTGTTCAATCTGGACGGAAAAGTCATTGGCGTTAATGCCCAGATATTCAGCCGTTCCGGTGGCTTTATGGGCCTCTCGTTTGCAATCCCTATCGATGTTGCCATGGATGTCGCCAATCAAATCCGCGAGCAGGGGCATGTTTCCCGAGGTTGGCTTGGCGTGCTCGTTCAGGATGTGACCCGCGAGCTGGCCGAATCATTCGGCATGGAAAAACCCATGGGCGCCCTGGTTGCCAAGGTGCTGCCCGAAAGCCCGGCGGCGCGGGCCGGTTTCGAAGTCGGGGATGTCGTTCTCGAGTTCAATGGCAGTTCAATCCGGCACTCATCGGATCTGCCTCCTCTGGTAGGGCGTAGCAAAATAGGAAGCCGCGCACCGATGAAGGTCCTGCGCAATGGAAAATCGAAAACACTGAATGTCGTGATCGAAGAATTGCCGGAGGACGATGATCTACAGCTCGCCGCCAATGGGAAAGCCAACACGGCCGCCAATAGCAGGCTAGGGCTTACCGTGCGTGATTTGACATCGGAACAGCAGAAAGAATATGGCGTCGAGGAACAAGGCGGTGTATTGGTGGAAAAGATCGAGGAAGGCCCGGCCCATGATGCCGGTATTCAGGATGGGGATATTATCCTGAGGATCAATAGCGAGGAGATAAAAGACGCCCTGCAGTTAAAGGAAATCATCAAGGAACTGCCGTCCGGCAAGGCGATCCCGATACTTATTCAACGACGTGGGAATCCGCTGTTTCTGGCGTTGAAAATTGCTGAATAAATTCCGAGCGCGATGGCGTTCATGATTTCCCCCTAGTTGCCAGGAAGTTCCTACGAATTCAGTGTAAATATTCGGTCTACCCATTGTCAGAGGTGGCAATCAGGTTATACTAAAGGCCATGGAAGCGGCAAATTGTATACATTTCTCCCCTGGAGCCGGACAAGGGTGGGTTTTCCCGGATATTGGAGCTTCAGTTGGTGAGGAAATGGTAACCATTCCAAAGCGCGAATACACCCAATTGCGTTGGGAAAGCGGTTACTGGAA
>JABDQX010000394.1 GCA_013042035.1 Gammaproteobacteria bacterium | reverse complement strand
ATCCACGGAAAAATGTCTGAACCTTGTCTGATCCGGCGTGGAAAAGTTAAAGCTCATTCCGGGTTCTGAGATGCTGCATTTTCCTACTGTACAGTCAAGATATTCTTCAACAAAAGAATCGATTGATAACCACATAGCGTTGGCTCCAGAAGAGATAAAAGAACAAACACACAAAACAATCCATAGTTTGATTGCCTTACTTACGGCCGTTTTCTCATGCATCTTCATTTGAACTAAACCTACCGTGGTTCTTCTACTTTCACGCCCCCATCGACAGTTTCCTTAAGTTTCTCCCAGCATTCTTCCGACATCATGCCAAACCCGAGTTTTTTGTATTTCCGCCATGTCATGAATGCATATGGCTGAATGAATTCTATGACAACATAACCAAAACCCTCTTCCAACTTGTCAGCTCTTTCCAAAGTAATTGACTCTATCTGGTCCCAGGAAAGGATTCCCTTTCCATTGGGGATACCAATGATAACTATGCGCTCATCGGTATCCACGGAAAAATGTCTGAACCTTGTCTGATCCGGCGTGGAAAAGTCAAAGCTCATTCCGGGTTCTGAGATGTTGCATTCCCCTACTGTACAGTCAAGGTATTCTTCAACGAAAGAATCGATTGATAACCACATGGCGTTGGCTCCAGAAGAGATAAAAGAACAAACGCACAAAACAATCCATAGTTTGGTTGCCTTACTTACGGTCTTTTTCTCATGCATCTTCATTCCTCCGTAAACTTGTTGTACAAATTCACTGGATTGGAAAACCCTACGCCCAGACTTTGCCCTGCCGCATTGGCCACATCTTTTGCAAAGGAACCACACATCTTTCCGAATAGGCTTGTCGATGGATTGCTCGATTGTGTACTGATAACACTCGCTATGGGTTAATATCTCCGTTGATTCCGATAAACCGTCAATACGGCTATGCCAACCCCATTCGCCATGGTCGCGGGATATGTGAGGGCCGCTGCCAGCGGCATGGTTGGAACGTTGAAAATACTCATCATTGTTTGTCCGAAACGGGAGTCAATGCCATGCAATATCGTGTCGTGTAGCCCTGCTACCGCATTGATTCCCGGTACCTGATTGGCAATACGGCTAACTATTCCACCTTCATGAAACCAGGCATTCGGATCGATTGTGCCAGCAGTACCAAGGCCAACGTTATTGGCACCTTCATGAACTATCATACTCTTTAGTTTCGGCCTAGCCGGTCCCCCAGACTTCAGGGTAGCATCGTATCCTACTGTTTGGTTGTATACGTATCGCAGCCCTGCGGTGAGACCGGATAGCGTAAAGCCATCCATGAACTTTCCACCCTGCAATCTCGTTGTAACCCCACCAGCCATTCCGTACGCCAATACACGCTCCGCATTCCATGTGCGTCCGTAATGCTCTCCTATCGCCCCGAATGCCACGCCGGTCAGCGCGCCATAGGCGGCGCCTTCCAATGTCCCGGTTGTAATGCCACCGGCAACAAATCCCGATGCGGCTCCCCCGATGGCTCCCCCGATTACTGCTGCCGTTGCCTTGGCATAGCCCGCGCCCAATGCCCAACTGGTACCCCAAGCAGAAGCAACTCCAAAGGTGTACCACCCCGCTACCGTTGCCACAATCGGTTTCCAATACTTTTTAACGATGTCGGCGACGCCCTTGACAACATTCGTTACGGTCTTTGCTACGCTTCTAAAGGCTTTTCCAATCGACTTGAAGAGTTTTTTGAAGAAAAACCCACTCGGGTCGGTATATTTGAGCGGATTATTCAACACATAGCTATAGCGGTTATAGCTTTGGCTGGCATGGGGTGACTGGATATTGGGATCGGCTGACAGAAACCGTCCCAGTTGCGGGTCGTAGACACGCCCGTTCATGTGGATGAGCCCCATCTCGTCCACGTGTTCGTGACCGGTGAAGCCACGGTTGGTGAACACGGGTAAAACAATGCCGGTCAATGGATCATCGGCACCGCGCCAGTCGCCCGCCCGGCGCTGGCCAAAGGCTTCATAGCTCATGCGCTCGACGATGTTGCCGCGCCCGTCGGTGATGGTATCGATGGAGCCTAGGTTGTCGCGATGCAGATAGCGGGTCTCGTCCGGCAGGTGTTCACCCGCGTTCTCGGTCTTGATGTGGATGGTGACCAGTTGTCCGTCGGCGTAAACGAAGTGCTTGCGCCGAACGGTACTGCTATCAGTCTGGCCGGTGGTTTCCTGCTCAAAAAGTTTGCCGATGTAGACGGTGCGCTGGGCATTGCCCTCGGTGGTGGTTCCGGTCTTGAGATAACGCACCCGGTCCGGTCCGTAGTCGAAGGTGATGCTCTGGGCACCTCGCTGGAAGGATTTCGGTTTGTTAAAGGATGTCCACGCGATGGCGCGATCGCCGGCCTGCGTCATGCTCCCGTTGGCGTCGTACTCGATGTCCTGATCACCTGCCTGGGTGATGGCGTGTGGCCCCGGCTGATCGATACCACTTGTTGTGCCATAAAGGTAATTGCCCACATCGGACTTGTAGGTCATGTTTCCTTGGGCATCGTAGCTGTAGGTGAGAGTATGCTGGTAGGCGGCCGCACCGATCTGTCCCGTGACACTGGAGGCGGTCAGACGATCCAGGCTGTCGTATTGAAAGCTCTCCTGGATGCCTTGTACATGATCGGCGCGCGCGGTGACGTTGTCGGCGAGATCATAGGTATAACCGAGATCACGGATTGGCAGCGCCGTTCCGAAGCCGCTCTGGATCGAGAGTAACTCGCCCGTGGCCGAATCATAGACCTTGCCGGTGGAAAGCCCGTTGCCGAACAACGTGCCGGTAAGCCTGCCCGCCGCATCCCGGGATTTGGCCTGCCACAGATAGAGGTGGTAGGGGTCGCTGTCCATTCGGGCCATCTGCTCGCCAATCTTTTCCAATTCTTCGCCCCAGAGTTGCAGCTCGGCGAGTTTCTCATCGAGTTCTTCGATGCCCTCGGCGGCGGCCATTGCCAGATCCTGGGCAACGCCCTCCAATGTGGTGGCAAGCTCGGGGAACGCCTCGGCCTGCAACGCCGTTTCCGCCAGGGGACGAATCAGTTCCCGAGCCGCGTTGATCGGTTGGAAAACCGTCCCCGGTTCCGCGTTGGCGCGTAGCTGCGCATCGGCCTCTTCCAGGAGTGACAGCGCCCGCGCGTACAATTGCTCTTGATCGGCAAGCAAGGTGTAATTTTCCGCCCGTGCCTGGTATTCGGCGGCCTTCTCCAGGTAGTCGGTGGTATCACTCAGGAGCAGCGCCGCCATCTCCTGGGCGTTCTGGTAGAGGGTATGCAGATGAGCGGTGTCGTAGTCGAGGATGTGCTCGCGCGGCGCCCGCAGGGCATCCAGATATCCCGAGGCGTTGTAGACATGCTGGACGGTAAAGCCATCGGGCCGGATGGATTCCGCAATCCTGCCGAATTCGTCATAGCCGGTAGTGACGACGAAGTCTTGATCGTCGGCATGGGTAGCGGCGGTGACGGGACGGCCCAGTTCATCGTAGCTCAATGCTTTGTAGAAACCATTGGGCGCCGCGACCAGGGCGAGTTTGCCGATGCCGTTTTCGGCGGTATCGTATTCCCAGGTGGTAACGCCCTCGGGCTCCTCACGCCGAACCATCCGGCCCAATGCATCGTATTCCATGGTGACGGTCTGGCCCTTGGCATCGATCTGCCCGATCAGCTCCCCAAAAGCATTGTAGAAATATTCCCAGTGCCCCATGTCCGGGTCTTCCATCCACACCTTGTTGCCTCGGATGTCGTAGTCCATGCGGGTGATGACGCTATTGGCATTGCTCTGCACCAGATTACCGATGGCGTCATGATTGTGGGTAAGCCACGCACCTTCTTCTTCATCGACCCGCACGACCCGGCCCAGTGCATTTTTGGTGGTGGTCTTTTGGCGGCCCATGGCGTCGGTCACGGTAGTGATAAACCCGCTGTAGGCGTAACCGGTCACTGCCGCGCCTTGCCCGGTCAGGCTACCCGCGGGCCGGGTGATGGTGACGGGCCGCCCCAGAGCGTCATAGGTGTTTTCTACCCAATAGGCGGCTTCGTTTTCGAAGTGAGGTAATGATTGGCGAACAATCTGTCCCTTGGCGTTATATTCGGTCTCTTGATGAATGGGACGGCCATCGAAGCCGATGGTGTCCTTTCGCACCTCGCGGCCCAGTTGGTCGTGCCAGACGGTAACCGGTGGCGCGCCGCTGGTTTCCTTGGTGAGTGAATAAAGGCTGTATTGGGGGGCATCTTCGCTCGCCCAGGCGTAACGCCAGCGGGTTTGCGTGCCATCGGCACGTGTTTCCAATACCTTTCGGCACAGGGCGTCGTATTCCCACGTGGTGGTCAAAACATTGGGACCGGTGAGGGAAATCGGTTTTCCACAGGCGGGGTCATATTGGCGTGTTTCGGTATGGCCAAGGGCATTGGTAACCCGGATGGGGAAGCGGCCTGAAGTGTCGTACTCGGTTTCGGTAGTGCGCTCGGTCAGATCGGATGCCGACAAGGTAACGGCGATCTTGTTGCCGTAGGCGTCGTACTGGTAGTAGGTAGTCTGAGAGAGTTCAGTGTCGGGCTCGATGGTCTCGGTGATGAGCAGGCCGGTTTGGGTGTCGTAGCTAAATTCCGAGGTGCGGGTAATTTGCGTATTGTCAGGCGCGATATGCGTCACCGACGCTCGTGTCAGCCGCCCCAAAATCCAGCGCTGTTCGTCGTTGACGTAGTCGTTCTCGCTGATCTTGACATGGGTCTCCCCAGACCCCTGGGTGACGGTCATGATGCGCCCGATGTTGCCGAAAGCATCGATGGCGTCGTTTTCGGTAGTAATGGTGGTGAGCAGCGAGCCGTTGAGATCGTAGTTGCGCTCCACGGTTTGTACGGCGCGGGGAGCGTAGACGTGGTCACTGTGGGTGGTCACGTGATCGTACTGGCTTTCGGCTTCACTCAGTAGGATGTTTTGATCACTGCCACTACTGCTATCGATGAGATGGCTGGTAATACGCTCCGGGTTACCGATGTGAGGGAAATCCTGTCGGTATTCGGTGCGGGTAACCGTGTTGTGGGTGTGATCGGTGGTCTCGATCCAGCGAAAGCCCAGTGAGCCACGACCGTGGAGGTTGGCTTTGAGACCGCCGTATCGGTAGGTGGTGTTGTTATTGCCAATGCCATCGTCACTTAGAATTTGGCTTACTACGTATATTGGTGCCTGGATATCCAGCGTCGGATATACTGCATCGGAGCTCTTTTCATAACCAGGAAAATAGGTTATAGGCCTATAGGTAATTAGGCCATTAAGGCCCAGAGAATCACTAGTAGAAATCACTCGGTCCAGAAAATCAGAGGTACTACTCAATAAATAGGCATCCGAATAACTATCCGATTTGTTTTGCAACAGAAGGTCAGTCATCCCATCGCCATTGAAATCACTTGCGACTATATTTCTGCGCTGTCCACTCCAACGAGTCTTATCCATTCCATACAGATTGCTGATGTCCTTATATTGCTCAAAACCACCAGTGCCATCTGCAAGTAACAAATAGGCATCCGAGTAACTGTCTGATTTGTTTTGCAACAGAAGATCAGTCATCCCATCGCTATTGAAATCACTTGCGATTATATTTCTACGCTGCCCACTCCAACGAGTTTTATCCATTCCATACAGATTGCTGGTAATCGTTCACTCCCCCCTACAAAGCCAAAGCAGAGACGGGAAGAGCAGGGGCGGATTGGCCTGAGCGGCGCGCCCTTATAACCTGCGCCAGATAGCTCCAAGGAGAAACCTGGCGTTTACGGCAGGTCTCGACAACGCTGGCTAACAATCCAAGGGCGCGTGTTCCATTCTTGCTGCGTGTGCCGTAAGTAATTCGGCGAAGAATCACCAAATGACGCAATAGCCGCTCCGCCTCGTTGTTGGTCAAGGGCAGGTGCGGATGCGAGAGTACGGCAAATATGGCATCCCAATCATTGAGAAACTCGACGGCCAGTGCCCTGGTCTTTTCATGCGATGCCGCTCTCATGGCTTCACACATGCCACGGAATTCTTCCAACAATTTCGCATGAATCCGCTTCAAATCCCCGGGCGGTGGACCTTCTCTGGCCTGATATACCGCGTCCATCAGAGTTTTGAGTATTTCACGTGTACGCTTTCCGAAACGCCGCCCCTCCTGGTCCAGGCTCTCTTCGAGACCCTTGGCCTTGCGCAGCAAGTGAGCCCAGCAGCGTAACCGATTGGCATATCTTCGATAAACCTGGTATCCATCGCTCATCAGCCATCCGGAATAAGTGTGTCCAAGCAGATTTTCGATGATTTCAGCGCTTCGATACCCAATGAAGTACAGAACAGAAAAACGAGTCGCGAAAACCCATAACCACAACAGTGTCTTTTTCTCTTTGTGAGTGGTTTCATCGACATGCAACAGGCCACTGTTTACGACCTGTTCGACAAGCTGGTCCTCGACAGGCGCACAAGCCCTGGCCGATTCTTCCACGCACCGCTGAATAGTTCCTCTCGATAGCTTTATACCCAACCAGTCGTGCAGAAATTCCTGTATCTTGGTCCGTGACATCCTCATGCGATAGGCAAGAGACACGATCAGAGCGCATAGCATCGGACCAACCAAACGCCACTCCCCTAACCCAACATTTCCCCAAAGCTCATCGCTCGCTTCCTGGTAGGGATATTGCCGGGTAATATGCCCGCATGGACACGTTACTGCGTAATAAAGGCGCTTGGTGTTTGTAATCCCAATACCAGGACTGCTGACTTCCACATCTATCGTGTAAAAGCCTACCCAGGCTACTTGGTTGTCCTGCTCATTGGTTTGGCGACCACAACCATCGCAGCACAAAGCATGATGGTGAACTGTATTGGTTATCGGTAATTTTTGGGTTCGTCCGAACCCCGGCGTGCCCGGCTGCTTCCCCGGATTGGGTTTCATCGGAAGGGATTTGTCTTTTGGCGCTTGCGTTTCGCTGACAGTGATTTTTTGTTCGCTATCCGGCACCGATTCCCGCTCCGCTTCGGAATCATCGGTTTTCTGTACTTCCGGAGCTTCGACACCTTGACCATCGGCCATTTTCCCCGTGGCCCACGGTAGCTCGCTGCTCGGTGGCTTGGAACTATTTCCCGAGTTTTGGTTCAGACGCTCGTGAAGGGTTTTCAGATCAACCAATAATCTTACCGCCAACTCCTGACAAGCATCTTCTGGCAGCGACCGGATATAGGCTGCGTCAAGCTGGCGTAAGCTGTATTCCGAAAGTATCATTCGAGTCTTGGCTCGGTGTTTGCCGAATAAAGTTGCACCCTGTTTACGTCTCCCATGATCGCATGTTTTTCATGCTATTTCCAAGGGGGGAGTGAACGATTACGATTCGATTTTCCATCTGGCGCCGTACAGAGAAATAATCTGTTCAACGGACAGGCGCAGCTCCGTAGTAAACAAAGCTGTCCATTGAGTTTCGCGATAAATCCAAACCACACGCACGGGACATTTGA
>JABDQX010000389.1 GCA_013042035.1 Gammaproteobacteria bacterium | reverse complement strand
ACGTACCACCGCGTCGTGCATGTCATTCCAGTTCTTGCCGGGCCGGGCCTGCTGTATCGCGGCTTCCTGGGATGCCAGAACAAGCTCGTAGATGTCTCTCTGGGCAGGCCTGAATTTACCGTTTACCGGGAAGGTTCGAGTGATATCCGAGGCGTAGCACTGGTACTCCGCGCCAGCGTCGATCAATAACAGATCGCCGTCCTTGAGTGGGTTGCGATTGTCTATGTAGTGTAGAACACAACTATTGGCACCGGCGGCGACAATGGAAGGATAGGCCGTGGCGCGACTGCCGGAGCGGATAAATTCGTGCATCAATTCCGCTTCGATTTGGTATTCCGTCATACCGGGCCGACACACCGCCATGGCCCGCCGATGGGCATTGGCACTGATAGTCACGGCCTGGCGCAACAAATTGATTTCATGCGGACTTTTGAAAAGCCGCATATCGTGCAACAAATGCTCGAAGGTGATGAATTCGCTGGGCGCGCTTGCCCCCTGACGGGACTTTTCCCTGAGTTTATCGAGCCAACCGAGAAGTGTCCGATCGAACTCGTGGTAACGCCCCATGGCATAGAAAACCCGTTTTTTATTTTCCAGGAGGCCGGGAAGAATGTCATCCACATCCCCAATGGGAAAGGCATCGTCCGCCTCGAAGTCATCACAGGCGCCCTCGAGCCCTGCCCGTACACCCTGCCATTTCTCCTGCTTTGGGTCCCGTTCGCGGCAGAATAATAGAAATTCCCCCTGCGATCGTCCTGGGGAGAATACGGCGAGGGCCTCGGGTTCGGGGAAACCCGTCAAATAGTAGAAATCGGAATCCGGCCGAAAGGGGTATTCCACATCCCGGTTGCGCACATGAGTGGGACCGCAGGGTAAGACGGCAATGCTCCCCTCCCCCATCAATTCCATCAGTTGCCGGCGCCGATGCCGGAATTCTTTTTTATAGCGAGAATCCATAATGATTTTGCTTCGCAAAAGTATATGGCCCCACTGTGCGGGGCGAATTTGGAAGTTTTATTTTTTCGGTAGTAGAGAGTATAAAACTACCGAATGAATCTTATGATGGGGAAATCCGAGATTCCCACCAACGCATCGAGTTCGTGATGATCGGATGTGTAGAATTCACCATCGACGTATTTGGCCAAGGCCAAACCAAAGCAATCCGCAAGAGAAATTTTGTATTGCGATTTGAATTCTGCTGCATATTTCCACAATTCCTCATGCATATCTTCCCGGCTTTGCAGACCCGTCAGCTTCAGTTGCTGAAGCAATTTATCTGCTTTCCCGCGATCTTCCCCCCGCACCAGACAATCCTTATACACTTCGCAAAGATTAATCGCGTGAATTACGCACATCTCATCCAGTAGTGCATTCTGAACAACATCGGCGCCATCTTCATCTCTTAAAAAAGCGATAATCGCACAGGCATCAAGAACGATCATTTTATTCATGCGAGATTTCTTCAGCCTTTTTTCTTGCGAATTCCTCACTTGGTGTTAATGCATCCCGATACTGACCACGCAATGCCTTGATTTTCGCAGCCCGTACTTCCCTCCAATCACCGGTATCATATGGAGAATGCCTTGCTTGATAAAAAGTCGCTGCAAACACTGCGTTCTCCTTGGCGCTAACAATTTCCTGACTCATAACCCCTCCCCCCTATATCAGTATGGATAGCAGGAAAAGAAATATTCAATATAGAGCTGTATGCAAAACTCACCTTGTGCTCCCTAAATGCGTTAAAAATGTACCCAAACGGACAACAAATTTACCGTAACAAACTGATTTTTAGGTGAACAATAACCGAAAAAGGTTGCCGTGTGCAGCACTACTCCAGTACTATCCGCAGTGCGGCGTCATCTTCCGACCAACCGGCGCGGATTTTAGTCCAAAGCCGTAAAAAAACCTTTTTCCCAAAGAATGTTTCCATCTCTTCCCTTGCCTGGGTGCCGATCAATTTCAACATTTTACCCTGTTTGCCAATCACAATGGCCTTTTGTCCCTCACGCTCCACCCAGATGACGGCATCGATATTCAACAGCGTCGGCTGTTCCGACCATTGTTCAATCTGTACGGTCAGCCGGTAGGGAAGCTCCTGCCCAAGGTTGCGTGTCAGTTTCTCCCGGATCAACTCCGAGGCAAAAAACCGCTCGCTACGATCGGTAATCTGGTCTTCCGGGAACAGCGCCTCGCCTTCCGGCAGGCTTTCGGCCACCAGGTTCTCCAACAGGGCCACATTGTCGCCGCGTTGGGCGGACAAAGGAATGACCTCCTTGTAATTACCTTCCCGGGCGACTTTATCGAGAAAAGGCAGGAGCTGCTTTTTCTCACCGACTTTGTCGATTTTATTGATAACGAGAATGACCGGTGTATCGATCTTGGCAAGCCTGTCGCGCACACTCTCGTCCGAGTCCGTCCAGGTTTTGGCCTCCACGACAAAGATCACCAGATCGACACCGGCAATCGCACCGGTTGCCGTCCGGTTCATATATCGGTTGATTGTCCGCTTGCTGTGGAAGTTCAGCCCCGGCGTATCCAGCCAGATGGTCTGGCAGGACTTCGTTGTTTTGATGCCGAGGATTCGGTGCCGGGTGGTTTGCGGCTTGCGCGAGGTGATACTGAGTTTCTGCCCGAGAATTTTGTTCAGTAATGTGGATTTACCCACGTTGGGCCGGCCGATGATGGAGACATAGCCGCGACGAAAGGGAGAGAAGTTACTCATAAACTATACTTTTAACGCCTGAGTTTTAAATTTTTGTTTCGGGTGCAACAAGAGGGCAGGCACGGGGATCTGCCCCCCATACGCGCCAAATTAACCGCCGCTTAGACTTTTCCGCTCTGTGCTCTCTGTACTACTATCCGGCAGTTTCTTGTTTTTTGTGAACATTTTTTACCATCCCTGGCCCTGGATCCCGTTCCCGCTTTCGCGAGAATGACGTATCCATGCCGGGATGACGGCAGCGGCAAAATCAAAAGCGGCCGAACTGAATAACGCCGCTTTCGTCATTCCGCCAGGGATTGGCGGAACCCAGCGCCAGGGACGGCGACAAAACTTGGTTGCAGCTCGGCTGCGCTAGGTTCTCTGTGCCCCCTTTGCGCCCTGTGCGTCTTAAGCGGTTGGAAAAAAGAATTTAGCACCGCTTAAGGGGTGGAGAACGCAGGGATCGCACTCCCTTGCCAGCCTAGGGTTGCGGCAGCTACCCTGGGTTTTCGGGAAGTGAGGCATCAACCCCAACGGGGTTGCGTCGTCATTCCTGCGTATGCCGTTTGTCCTATTCCCGGCATTCATTACGCAACCCCTGTGGGGTTGTGCCCTTGCGGTTTCCAACACCTAGGGTAGCGGCTTTGCCGCAACCCCAGGCTAAATGACATAGCCCCTTTGGGGCAAAGAACCTACTTGGGGCAAAGAACCTACTCGAAAACGTTCACAAAAAACGAGAAACCACCGGATAGAGTACACAGT
>JABDQX010000379.1 GCA_013042035.1 Gammaproteobacteria bacterium | reverse complement strand
TTCTCGGGCTCTGAACTCTTGAAATAAGATGGAACGCGGCACTAGATGTTTGCGGATAATTGACGGGGAAAATGCAAAACTCGGATTGTGCGCCATGGCAAAACAAAATGAGTTTTGCATACAGGCTTACTTCTTCTTTGTTTTCGACACGACCAGCAGCAACGCCTCGCCATCCACGCATTGGTTGTCGCCGACAAATTGATCGGTCTTGAGCGTTACTTGCGCCATACCCCTTTTATTGGGTTCACCGATCTTGGTGACCGTGATTACGGTAGTAACGGTATCACCGATATTTACCGGGGCGATGAACTTGGTATTCTGGCTCAGATACAGGCAACCCGGACCGGGGAGTTTGGAAGCCAGCGAACCGGTGATGTGGGACATCGTCAACATCCCATGGACAATGCGTTTGCCGAATATCTCTTTTTTGGCAAAATCATCGCTGAAATGGGTGGGGTTCAGGTCGCCCGATATCCCACCGAACAGCTCTACGGCAGCCTCGGTGATGGTCCTGGACGTAACAGCGACTTGGCCAACCGTGAGGTCCTCGAGCCAATAGCCGTGCAGTTGATTGAAGCCATCGAGTTCGTCGAATTTGCTCATTGATTTATCCTCTTTTTTCGATGAATTTTGATTTTGATATTGAGGCAACCCACCACCCGTCGGTTCCAGGGGGGGTGGTTTTACGGGGGGCGGCTCTTCGTCGCTACCCTGTTTCGTGGGTGGCCACATAAGAGCAATGGCGTTCTCCCCCACGGTGAACCATGATTCCATCATCCGATGGAAGAACATGCTATACAACAACATGACCCATCTCCGATACAAAAAAATAGATGGTAAGACTCACACAAC
Source organism: Gammaproteobacteria bacterium (assembly GCA_013042035.1). Classification (GTDB taxonomy): domain Bacteria; phylum Pseudomonadota; class Gammaproteobacteria; order HK1; family HK1; genus JABDQX01. The sequence goes on along the minus strand of JABDQX010000379.1, from coordinate 2,245 downwards.
CCAACCAATTCACCCGTAAAATTTTTCCAGAAAACAATCATTACTGGGAATCCTGCGGGGTGGATCCGTATCCAACTGATCTAAAAGGCGCATCGGAACATTTCCGACAAAGTCCAAGTAGACCCACGATAATAGGTCGAGTGAACTTCCCAATGTACTCGACCAGGATGCGGGTGATCAAGATGAACCTTGCCGTGCGGGATTATTTCTGTAGAATCACCATGATCTGTATCGATCCGGTCTCCGTGTACGATTTTTTCCGATAAGCTGCTGATTTCTCGATAGCGCGACCTTTTGGCGGAACCCTTCAGGCTTGTAACCGACTGAAAATAACCATGCGCACCTCCAACCCTATTCCGATTTCCCCCATCCGAACCGCCCGGACACGGCGAGCCAGCCGATCACTGCACGGGCCGTCCGTTCGATCCTTGTCCTGTTCGCCGTTGTCTTCTTCCACGACCGGTGTTTCATCCCTCGTCGTTAGCCTCTTTGTCGTACTCTTGTTTGCCCTGCCCGGTTGCTCCAACCAGTACGCGGAGGAAACCACGAAAAAGGCGAGTGTCGTCCAACGGCAATTGGATGAACTTGGACGCAAAATCGACTCGGACGCCCTATCCAATACCCTGCTGATCAAGACCTATGCCGACCGGCTGGCAAGCCTGAACCCGGAATTCGAAAGGATCGCCACGGCGCTTCGCGCCGATGGAACGACCAAGGGAGCGCTTTATCAGGGACTCGGGCAACGCTTGTCCAAGGTCAATCGGAAACCTGAAAACAAGCACGAATTCGCTACTGCCTACCAGGAGCTGGACTCTGTGTCAGCCGGTTCCGATCCGATCATCTACAACGACGCGCTGCTGGATGTCGTCAACACCCTGGCCGATCTCTCCCAGGGAGAATTGCCCAGGATAAACATACCGAAAAACGCTGAAACCGCCGCCGTGAAAGGCGGGCAGGTGCCCGGAAGCTATCTCGTGGGCAACCCCTCCTATGGACAGTGGACAACCGGCTCTTCCGGGGGCAGCTTTTGGGAGTGGTATGGCAAATACCACATGTTTACCAGCGTAATGGGGCTCATGGGTGGGGGATTTTATGGGGGGCCGATCTATCACAATGCCTGGTACGGCCAGCCACGGTACAGCTTTTATCATGACGCGGGCCGGGGCACTTATGGTTCCCGTTCGGATCGGAACACCTGGCGCCGTGGACAAGACCAGCTTGCCCGGCAAGGCATCAAGACACCAAAAGCAAAAAATTATGGCAGCGTGGCAGGCAAACAGCGCGTGAGCACTTATGCCTATCGTCAAACCCGCACAAGTTCCGCGCTGCGCAGTGGTCGGAGCCCTGCCGGCAGCAGCACCCGTACGGCGACAAAACGCCGTTCTTCATTTTTCAGCGCCAGCGGTCGTGGAACCAGCAGACGATCTTTTGGTGGTAAGTGACCTTGTAAACAGCAAGAATTTTGCTTCGCAGCATTTCTCACTCACAAAACGGGGCGGAAAATGGCCACCTACGCAATCTGGAATAATAAAGGCGGTGTTGGAAAGAGCTACTTGACGTTCCAACTATCGGCCGAATATGCAAGGCACGGTTGGAGGGAAACAGACCATGGTTAACCAATCACAATTGGATAAGCAGGTGCCAAATATAAAAGAGCTGGCAAAACGCATAGAATAACGCTGGAACAATAATGGAGTTCTTCCCCATGAATACCTCCCCCGCTTCTCTCATGGACTATGTCATTCTCCATGATGCCTCCCTGGGATACTACACCATCGATCTTATCATTGTGCTTGCCATCCTGGCGGGGCTTCGATTCTTTTCCGGAATGATTGCCAATACCTCACTGCACGAGGCCCTTTCAGTGCATGACAATGCCGCCGTAGGCATCTCGCTGACCGGGGCGGTGATGGGCGTTGCCATCATGCTCATGGGCGCGGTGGCGGGCGACGCCGGGACAGGTCTCGTCCAGGAGGCGCTGTTGATGCTCGGTTATGGCATCGTGGGCATCGTGTTGATGTGGGTCACCAGCCATTTATTCGATCGTCTGTCGATGCCGAATATTTCGATACACGATCTGGTTCGGCAGGGCAACGTCGCGGCGGCCCTGACGGATGCGGGTAACCTGATCGCCACCGCCATCATCGTGCGCGCCGTGATGAGCTGGGTGGATGGTTCCACCTATACGGGTATTGCCGTGGTATTGGGCGGGTACGTGATTGCGCAGATCATCCTGTACCTCGCC
>JABDQX010000375.1 GCA_013042035.1 Gammaproteobacteria bacterium | reverse complement strand
TGGAGGATTTGCCGGAGACGATGCCCTCCCAGGCCGCGTCCAGCTCAAGGAATTCCCTTGCCCGCCCGACAAACCGATCCTTCAACGGGTCTGGTGCGCCGTGAAGGCGGGGAGGGAGGGGAAGCGGGCGTGGTTCGGTTTCCGGTGTGGGTGTAAAAAAAGAGGAAACGGGACCCGATAATTGCCAGATCGATAGGATGGCTATCAGCACAGTGACAATAGCGGATAAGCCAATGGCTAACCAATTCTTTTCCTTGACCGCACGGAAAATGGCAAATACGCCGATTGCTATCGACAGTGCGAAAAATAACAACCGAACCCACCAAGGTTCCGGTATCGTTGCGCCCAGGGTCGCCACGCCCAGAAAAATCCCAAAAGTAACCAGCCAAGTGCGAGAAAACAGCCCAGCGCTGTTGTTTGCGTTAGCGGGCGATATTGGCGTTTCTTGTTGTTCCGATTCGGGAGGATTGTGTGTTGTCATGGTATGCGGTGATTGATTGATGGCGAGGGTGCGCGTCGTTGAGGATGTATCTTATATGGTATATCTTGGATACCATGAATGGTAAGGAGATTATCAAGAAACTCGAAGCCAATGGATGGCGGCTCAAGCGTGTTCGGGGTAGCCATTACATGATGGAAAAAGACGGATCTATTATCCCTATTCCCGTACATGGTTCGAGGGATATAGGCAAAGGTTTGCTCGCTGAAATCGAACGTCGAACCGGCATAAAATCGAGGTAACACATGGACATTCAATTCCCTGCCGTTTTTGAACCCCAGGAACCATCGGGATTTTTTGTGCGATTTGTCGATATCCCCGAGGCGATCACGCAAGGGGAAGATCGGATTGAGTGTGAGTATAACGGCGCCGAGGTGCTCTCGCTCATCCTGGAGGAATATTTCGAAACGGAAAGGGAAATCCCGAGGCCTTCGGCGAACGTAAAAAACGCCCATTACATTGCGCCGGATGCCGAGATACAGGCGGCGTTGTTGAATCGCTGGGCAAAAAACAATCTCCCTTCAAACGGTCACGTCGTGATCGCACCGCCCCCGACGACGAAAGAGTGTTTTACGAAAGCCGGGCAGGCCATGGCCACAGGGTGAGGATAGGCCATGGTGGGGCCGCCGTTTACATTTTCCCACTCTGTGATCTCTGTGTCCTCTGTGGTAGAAGAAATTCTAAAAAACAACCACAGAGCGCACAGAGATCACAGAGAAAAACCCAGTAAATTCAGCAGATTTTTATATCAATAGTGGTTAAATCGGCGCCTATGGGCGTTGCCTCTACACCTGATCCAAAAACCATTCCACCGCATCCTCAATGGCTTCGCGCGCCGGGCGCGGTGAATAGCCGAGCTTCCGCCGGGCCTTGTCGCTGCTAAAATACATGCGTTTTTTGGACATGCGCACACCGTCCACGGTGGCCCGTGGTTCCGGGCCGCCCGTCAGTCGCGCCCACATCTGGCTGATATACGCAATCGGTAGCACCAGATTATGAGGTAGCCTTATGCTGGGCGGGTTTGCCCCGGTAGATTCCGCGATCACCGCCAGGATCTCCCGGAGGGTCATGTTCTCTCCCCCCAGGATATAACGCTCCCCGATTTTGCCCCGCTCGAAGGCCAGCAGATGGCCCGCCGCCACGTCATTCACGTGCACTACATTGAGCCCAGTATCCACATAGGCCGGCATCCGCCCGAGGGCCGCGTCCAGGACCATGCGCCCGGTGGGGGTCGGTTTGATATCACGGGGTCCGATGGGCGTGGAGGGGTTTACGATGACCACCGGCAGTTTCAGTTCTTCCACCATCCGGTGCACGGCCTGTTCGGCCAGGTATTTGGAGCGTTTGTAATGACCGATCATGTGATCGAGACTCGACGGCGTATCCTCGTCGCTTGGCGTACCATCGCGGTGGAGACCGAGGGCCGCCACGCTGCTGGTGTAAACGATCCGGGATACCCCGGCATCGGCGGCGGCCCGCAGGAGGTTTTTCGTCCCCTCCACATTGGCCCGGTACAAGACGTCGCTGTCGCGCACCCATAGGCGATAGTCCGCTGCCACATGGAACAGGGCATCGCAACCGCCGAC
>JABDQX010000372.1 GCA_013042035.1 Gammaproteobacteria bacterium | reverse complement strand
ATCCGAACGAGTCCCCGGTAGGCATTCTGGCTGCGGCCTGCGGAGATGCCCTTGGAAAGGATGGTACTGCTGGTATTTTTACCGACGTGTATCATCTTGGTTCCGGTATCGGCCTGTTGCAGATTATTAGTCAGGGCAACGGAATAGAATTCTCCCACGGAGCCCTCGCCGAGCAACACGCAGCTCGGGTACTTCCAGGTAATGGCCGATCCGGTTTCCACCTGGGTCCAGGAGATCTTGGCGCGCACGCCTCGGCACTGTCCGCGCTTGGTGACGAAGTTGTAGATTCCCCCGCGACCGTTCTCGTCACCGGGATACCAGTTTTGCACGGTGGAATACTTTATCTGGGCATCGTCCAGGGCGATGAGTTCCACCACGGCGGCGTGCAACTGATTTTCATCGCGCATGGGCGCGGTGCACCCTTCCAGATAGCTCACGTATGCCCCTTTATCGGCTACCAGCAGGGTTCGCTCGAATTGCCCGGTTTTGGCGGCGTTGATGCGAAAATAGGTAGACAGTTCCATGGGACAACGTACTCCGGGCGGGATATACGCAAAGGAACCGTCGGTGAAGACAGCGGAATTGAGGGCGGCAAAAAAGTTGTCCTGATAAGGGACAACGCTGCCCAGGTATTTTCGAATGAGATCGGGATGGTCTCGCACCGCCTCGGAAAAGGAGCAGAAAATGACACCGACTTCCGCCAGTTGTTTCTTGAATGTGGTCGTGACCGAGACGCTGTCGAAGACGGCATCCACCGCCACTCCGGCAAGGGCCGCCCGCTCGCCAAGCGGTACGCCCAGTTTTTCATAGGTCTCCAAAAGTCTCGGGTCGACTTCATCCAGGCTTTTGGGTTGATCATCGGGAGATTTCGGCGAGGAAAAATAGGATATGTCCTGATAATCGATAGGTTTGTAACTTACTTTCGCCCATTGGGGTTCTGTCATGGTCAACCAGTGCCGATAGGCATTCAGGCGCCATTCCAGCATGAATTCGGGTTCACCTTTCCTCTCGGAAATATGGCGAATAACACTTTCATCGAGACCGGGGGGTACGGTATCGGCATCCACATCGGTGACGAAACCGTGCTGGTATTTCTTGTCTACCAGTGCTTCGACATCCGATGCCTCAACATCCAGTGCCTTAACATCGTTCCGGGTGTCAGCCGACATTTATCTCTCCCCATGAATTCCGGCTGTGCCGGAATCTATAAAAAGTATGTAATTCCTCATGATCCCCCGAAGGCAATTCATGAGGAATTACACACGTTACCATAAACGGACATAATGGATTTTAACTCTTCGAGCACGGTGCTGCGCCCCGCCTCTCCGAGCTTTACCGTTTCCGGTATGTGATCACCGCGCTCGAGAACGGCGATTTTCCCCAAGACATTTCTGCAGCCCTGCTGACACAGCGACTCGACGCAATCATCGACAAGCTCTTTTGTTAATGAGAAACCTTTATCCATGGCGAACTGGGACGACATTGGTTCATTATTACGGGGCTTTTATTACGGAAAGCTTGAGCAAAATGCTCAAGAAATTTTCGTGGATTATTTTTGGTTCCGGCTATGTCGGGCTGGGAAACCCGGAAAGGCGACATCACGATCAGAGGATTTTTACGCCGAACGCACGGCGTTCGGAAATGCAATTTTCCATTGGTCGGATCATCGAGGAGTCAGACTCCCCGATGATCAAAAACAAACCCAGGATTTTTTCCTGGGTTGTTTCAGCGTTTAGTACAAAAAGGACTTACTTGCTGATTGCATCCAGTGCCTTGTTGTAGTCGGGCTCATCGGCGATCTCGGGAACCAGTTCCGTGTACATCACTTTGTTGTTTTCGTCGAGCACGACAACCGCGCGGGCGGTGATACCGGCAAGAATGGTGTCTTCGATCAGCACACCATAGTCTCTGGCGAAACTACGCGAGCGCATCATGGACAGGGTCATCACGTTTTCTATGCCTTCGGCGCCACAAAAACGTCCCTGGGCAAACGGCAGATCAGCGGAGATTGTGCAAATACCGATGCTTGGGTTCGCTTTCGCGTGGTCGTTGAATTTCTTGGTCGAAATGGCGCAGGTGGGGGTATCCAGGCTGGGGACGATGTTCAGCAGCTTTCTTTTGCCGGCAAAGTTCTCAAGGCTGATATCGTTGAGATCCTTGTCCACAAGCTGGAAATCCGGGGCGGTGGAGCCGACTGCCGGAAGCGTGCCATTGGTGCTGACCGGACTACCTTGGAATGTTACTGTTGCCATGATTTTTTCTCCAAATCACAAATGATTGTTGTCTTGTATTTCATCGGAATCACTATCGGAATCACGCAGGCGCGCTCCTGGATCAACGGGTTGGGAACCTACCCCATGGGATTTCCGACAATGACTACCGTGCATGGTTCGGACTTGAATAATCTTGCTTCGCGGAATTTATATTATCCCGCTTACGCAAAATGTACGTAGCCCACGCTTCGCGGGGCGAAAACCTTGGAAATCTCGGTTTCCCCGGTATCTAAACTCGGAAGGCATAGTCAACGAACTATATCCTCTCAAGTACGAGCGCCTAATTCTACCGATACCGGGTATCCTGATCCACAGACAAACCATACAAAAGATCAAGTAATCAAAAAACTACCCGGCACAAAGAATGCAAATCGCAATATCGACAGGTTTCGGTTGGCGAGCTGGGATCGACTTCGGCATCTCCTTTGGCAAAAGACTCGGCCAGTTGGACAAGGGTTTGCCGCCACGTGCCGAGAAGCCCATCCCAGTCGTCGAATTCTTTAGCAGCCTTTACGCCTGCTTTGTCCATGGATTCGATGCCGGGTGCGAGATCGGGCAGCGCCGCGATGCCCGCAATACCCATTCTACCGCGACGCACAAAGGCAAAACCAATTCCGTCGCTTTCCTCCACCACGGCATATAGGGGAAGTTGCGGATTAGTCGGGCGTTTGCCGAACCAATCACCCATCGCGGCATTGCCGGTCTTGTAGTCGATTAACAAATCTTGCTCGTTTGCTGTCCCCTGATTCACCCTATCTATTCGGTCCGGGCGGATGGAAACGGGCAGATCACCAAACGAGACGAGCCGCCCGCGTTCCGGTGCGATCACCGTAAAGGGACGACGCCCTTTCTCGAAGGTTAGCCATTCCATAACAAGCGCGGCAAGACGCGCCCGCTCGATCTCTTGCAATCGGCCTCGAAGCGTCTCTGGCCGTTTTTTTGCCGCTTCGAACACAGTGCGATCGACAGCAACACTTATCTTCGAGCGCAGCGCCGCATCCTCCATGGCGGCCAGCCGGTTGGAATCCCGTAGTTCCCGCCAGATCAGTTCCAGGGCCCTGTGTACCATGATGCCCCGCATGGCGTAATCGAGGCCGACAGTGGGAACGTCGAGATTCGTGGCGCCAAGTCGATGCGTCGCAAAGGCCCGAAAGGGACACGCTGCCTGATCTTGCCAGATCCGGGTTCCGCCTCTTAGTGAGTCATCGGATTCTAGGATCGGTCCCTGTGTATCGAGCAGGGGTTCCTTGTCGCCCATTCCGGCACCCACGCACCAGGCGTCCGGGAGTCCGCTTTGCAGGAGAATCGCAGGATCCATCTCGGGAAGCATGGCGATCAACGGACTGGGGGTTCTGGCGAGATCACCACTGATTCGCGGGTAGCTGACGACGATTTCGTCTGCGCTGGCAAGCATTCTATCGGTTGCCCGTTGCGCCTTGGACAATGCGATGTCGGGACTTGCCTGGGGCATCCCGGTATGCCGTTGCAGTTTAATGGGCAAAAAGGGGTTTGGGCGTGGCGGTGGGGGCCAGGATTCGGCATGCAGTCCCAGGATCCACAGATGGGAAAACGAGAGCCCCGCGGCCTCCTGGGCGCCGAGGATCTGTATTGGCGCCGGATCCGATCGTGGTTGGAAAATTCGCTTCTCCGCCACCTGCCGTAACCGGGATAGCGCTATCTGGAAAGTGCACTTGCCGAGAATGAGATTTAGCCCGGCGAATTCAGCCAGAAGTTCATGAAATGCCCCCACGGCCTGGTATTCATCGCTGTTCGGGGCACGTTCGCCAGGCCAGCCCAGGCACCCGAGCCAGTCCGCGAAGGTTTGCGCCCAGTTGGACAGTGTTTGTTTTTTCGGTAATTCGCGCAACAAAGATACCCCGCGTAACAGACCGGCCTGGAACAAATAGGTATCGGTCTCTGAATCGGGGTGGGTGTCGGTTTCGGATAGGGATTCCAGGTAACGGAGGAATGTCGAGAGGGTAAGCAAGGGTTCACCCATCGCGCGCAACGATACGTCGAGGCGCGCGTGGCCCATGAGATCGGATTCGGCGCCGGCAAAATACGGCGATAACAGAAATTGCGAGAATACCGAAATGGGATGCCTGTGCTCGTTGGCCAGTGTCAATGCGGCAATGGCATCTCGTACCAGTGGTACCCTGGCCAACGGTTCCCCCAGCGAGATGTTGAACGCTCGAGGCGCGTGCGGCGTATCAAGCTCCTCGATAGCGTATTTTGCCTCCGGACGCAAGATCCCATCGAACACACGTAACACGGCGGATCGCATTCCAGTGAGCGCCGGAATAACGATGCCGATGGGACCGGCTGCCCCACGTTCGATCAGCGCGCGCGCCCATCGGGCAGCGGCCCCCAACTCCTTTTCTTCATCGGCCAGACAGACCCGAACACAATCCGAATACCGCGTGTTCCGATGTGGTTGCCGCGGCGCCCAATGGGTGATTTGCGTGCCGCTATTTCCCAGAGTTTCCAGCAGATCCTGTTGCCGAGGCGTGAATTCGTCGAATCCCGCGAGGATGAATCGCTTCGGGATATCGATTTT
>JABDQX010000363.1 GCA_013042035.1 Gammaproteobacteria bacterium | reverse complement strand
GGCTGTGCCTTGCCTTGGCGCGTTTCTCGGGCTCTGAACACCTAAAATAAGATGGAACGCGGCACTAGATACGTTTCCTGGCCCGTCCAATCGCCTTGAGAACCTGCCCGGGCGCCGTGCCGCCAATGTGATTGCGCGACGCCATGCTGCCTTCCAGGGACAGGACCGAAAAAACATCCTCGGCAATGAGTGGCGAAAAGGACTGAAGTTCCGCCAGTGTCATGGCGCAGAGATCCTTTTTCGTCTCGATGCCATGGTGCACCGCCTTTCCGACAATTTCGTGGGCATCACGAAAGGGAATGCCCTTGCGCACCAGGTAATCGGCAAGATCCGTCGCCGTGGAAAATCCTTGTGTTGCCTGTGCGGACATGCGATGACGTTTTATGGTCATCGACATCAATAGACCCGCATATACCAGAATGCAGGATGTTACGGTGTCGACCGTATCGAAAAGCGGTTCCTTGTCTTCCTGATTATCCCGATTGTAGGCAAGGGGCTGGCCCTTCATCAATACCAGCAATGCCAACAGATGCCCATCTATCCGACCGGTTTTTCCCCGCACCAATTCCGGGACATCCGGATTCTTTTTTTGCGGCATGATCGAAGATCCGGTGCAAAATCCATCGCCAAGCTCAATGAAATCGAACGCGGGCGAGGACCACAGGATGAGTTCCTCGGACATACGCGACAGGTGGGTCATGATGAGTGCGCAGGCCGCGGTAAATTCGATGGCGAAATCCCGATCACTTACCGCATCCAGGGAGTTTTCACAAATACTCTCGAAACCGAGCAGTTCCGCCGTTATGCCCCTGTCGATGGGGAAGCCGGTGCCGGCCAGGGCCGCCGCCCCGAGCGGCATGCGGTTGATGCGGGATCGTCCGTCGGAAAGGCGTTCCCGATCCCGCGCCAACATCTCGAACCAGGCCAGCATATGGTGACCGAAGGTAACCGGTTGCGCGATTTGCAAGTGAGTGAAGCCCGGCATGGGGGTGTCGAATTCCCGTTCGGCGATATCGAGCAACACGGTTTGCAGATCGCCCAGCGCCTTGATGAGAAGATCGGTTTCCTCTCGCAGATACAAACGCAGATCCGTGGCAACCTGATCGTTCCGGGATCGGCCGGTGTGGAGTTTCTTGCCGGCTTCGCCAATACGCCTGACGAGTTCGGCCTCGATATTCATGTGAACGTCTTCGAGATCCTCGGACCACTGGAATTGTCCGGCTTCGATGTCCGTGCCGATTTTCCCAAGGCCGTCGATGATGGCGTCCCGCTCCTCCATGGAGAGTACCCCCACGTGGGCGAGCATGGTGGCATGGGCAATGGAGCCGAGGATATCGAACGGGTACAACCGCTTGTCGAAAGCCACCGAAGCAGTGAATTCCTCGACCAACGAAGTGGTCGATTCGGTGAAACGGCCGGACCAGGGTTTTTTGCTTTGCGCTTTGGTGGGCATGTTTCTAAAACGGTCCAATCCGGAATAAACGTTCCGGCTCGTGATTGCTTTCTTTCGGAAAAAGCGACGCCTCAAAACCGGTGGATTGGATGTAATCGGCCTTCAGTTCTCTTGCCAGTGCGGTAAACATGGCGCGCGATGCCGTGTTGGAGGGCGTTACGGTGGCCTCCAGATAGGAAACCTCCCGGCAATCCTCCCGGCGCAAAAGCTCTCCGAGCATCGCCAACCCAAGCCCGCGGCCCCGGTGCCGGGCCGCGCTACCTATTTGCCAGACCACCACGGTATCGTGTGCCTCTGGTGGCCGGTATCCGGCAATGAAACCGGCCATGGTGCCGTCGACAAAGTCAGCGACCACGCACGTGTTGGCAAAGTGGTGGCAAAGCACCAGGTAACAATAGGGAGAATTAGGATCCAGGGCCTTCGAGTCTATGACGAACTGCCACATGCGGGCCGCATCTTCGATGACCGCCGGACGTAGGATGAAGTCTTGGTATTGGCTCATTTTCAATCCTGAAGGTGGAGATATTCTTCTGCTCGGGGAGCACACGTTACGTGAACGCATTTTCCACCGCGTGGCGCGGCGTAAAATTCTTGCTGCCGAGGTGTTCCGGGCGGAATTTATCGATGGAAAAGGGTTTATCCCCCGGTAGGTTTTCCACGCTGTTATAGACGAAGAAAATGTTAGTGCGTGACCAGGGAGATATATTGTCAGGCGAGCCGTGCAGGATGTTTCCATCGTGAAAAATAAGAGTACCTGGCGGCGCGCAGACACTGACCACTTTGCCGGTCTCGGCAAGCTTTCGGACACCTTCGATGCTTGGCGTTCCATACTCTTGTTTGCGCAATGAGTGTTTGTAGTTGTCGTCGGGGGTCTCGCCCGCGCAGGAGAGGAACTGCTTGTGGGAACCGGCTATCAAATACAGGGGACCATTGAATTCGTTATTATCCGTGAGTGTGATCCAGCCGGACAGAGTACGCATGTTGGGTAAACCGTCCTCGGCATGCCAAGTCTCGAAATCCGAGTGCCACTGAAAGGATTTGCCGTATAAGGCGCGTTTGACGTTGATGCGCGATTGATGGATATAGACGTCACTTGCCAGGATCTGCGTAACCCTGTCGAGGATTCTCGCATCCGCAGATAACCTGCGGAACAACCCACTGAAGCGATGTGGACTGAATAGGGAACGAATTTCGTTGCTATCCGGTTCGATAACAATCTCATCCCTTCCCTTGATTTCATCGGAGCCACTCAATCGCTGGAACTGCGCCAGTAATTGGTCCACCTCGGATTGGGAGAATGCGTTGGGTATCAGCAGGTAACCGTCCTGCTCATAGGATTCGAGTTCATATTCGCTCAGGCCATGGCGTTTATCACCGGTTTCCCAACCCCAAACCACAGGGTCGATGCGAGGAACGATAGCTTCTTGGTTTTTACGTGTAGGATATCGATCTTCAATAATCGTCATTGTCATCTCCTCTCAGAGCATGTCTGCTTTAGTCTTTGTTAAAGTATTCTCCTTGAGAATGCATAAGTTACGGAATTACGAGTTTACGAAGATTATACGCGCGGCACCGGCCTCACTCCTCGATGAGCGGATAAACCCCCTCCGCATCATGGACTTCCCGGCCTGTCAGCGGTGGGTTGAATGCGCATATCAGGCGCATATCGGCCTTAGCGCGCATGTAGTGTTTTTCGTGACCATTGAGTGCATAGATGGTGCCGTCGGCAATCTTGTATCGTTTCCCCGTCTCCAGGTCTTCGAGTTCGCCTTCTCCGCCGACACAGTACACCGCTTCCAGGTGATTTTTGTACCACATGTAGGTTTCCGTTCCCGCATATATTATGGTCTCGTGGAACGAAAACCCCATCCCGTCACTGCGCAGCAGAAAACGCCTGCTGACCCAATTGCCATTTTCCGGGGAAACCTCTCGCTCCGTACCGATTATTTCTTTGAGAGTGCGAACAATCATTCTATAGCTCCTGCAAGACGGTCTTTTTTTTCTGATAGTAAACTAACGATAGCCTGCTCGATCCGAGCGAGTCCCTCTCGAAGCAATTCCTCATCAATGGTCAGCGCGGGGAAAAACTTCAGCACATGGGATTGCGCACCCGCCGTCTCGATCACAACACCATTCTTAAACGCCTCGTGAGACACCTGGCTGGCGAAATCCGTGTTGGGAAACTCTACGCCCCAAACCATGCCCACGCCACGTAGTTTCCCACCGCATTCCGGATAGGACTCCAGGATGCGATTCACCTCCGTCGCGACGATATTTCCCTTATGGTTGATAGTGGCTGTAAACTCTCCGGGATTTTCCCAGTAGTGGTTAAGCGCGGCAGCCGCCGCCACGAAGGCCAGATTATTGCCACGAAATGTCCCTGTGTGTTCACCCGGGTGCCATTGGTCCAGTTCCGAGCGCATGAAAAGGAGCGCCAAGGGTAAACCACCGCCAATAGATTTTGAGAAGGTCACCAAATCCGGCGAGATGCCTGAGCGCTCGAAACTGAAAAACGGGCCTGTTCGCCCGTTACCCATTTGGATGTCATCCACGATCAATAGGATATCGAAATCCAGGCAAATTCGCTCAACGCCTCTCAACCATTCGTCGCTTGCCAAGTTGACCCCACCTTCGCCTTGCACGGTTTCCACGATAATGGCCGCCGGCAGATCGATACCGCTACTCTGGTCTTCCAGGTAACGGCGTAAATAAGTTAAGGTGTCGATGTCGGGGCCGTGATAACCATCATACGGCATAAAATCCGTGTTATGCCGTACCCCATATGATTCATCCCGATAAAAGGAATTACCGGTTACCGCCAGTGAACCCATGGTCAAACCGTGGTAGCCGTTGGTAAATGCCAGGATGTTCGAGCGCCGTTTCACCATGCGCGCGAGTTTCAACGCGGTTTCCACGGCATTGGTGCCGGTCGGCCCGGTGAATTGCACCTTGTATTTGAGGTTCCGTGGCGCCAGGATGACGTCCCGCAGTGTACGAAGAAATTCCCGTTTTGCAACGGTTGCTTTATCGAGCGCGTGAACGATACGCTCTTTTTGAAGATAGTCGATGAGTGCTTCCGAGATTATGGGATTGTTATGCCCATAGTTCAGGGTACCCGCACCTGAAAAGAAATCAATAAAACGGTTCCCGTGCTCATCATAGAACAACGAGCCTTGGGCAACATCAAATATTACTGGAAATGAACGTACATAACCTCTTACTTCCGACTCCATCTCTTCGAAAATACGCATAAAATACCACCATATATGTTTATTATAATCAGGAAGGGGTGGAGTACGTAAACCCCAACCTACGGGGCCGGAACCAAAGCGTCCCGACCTTTTATCGATTTACGAGCGTATGGGGACTATATCACAATCCGCCCCGCGAATCCGGCCATGACGCCCCGGAATACCTCATAAAGGCGCCGTAACTCTTTCTATTTCAATCAGTTAATTTTCCAGGGATTATTCCAATATGATATACAGCATGACAGCATTCGCACGCCGGGAAAATCAAGGCAAATGGGGAGAGATTGCCTGGGAATTTCGCTCCGTCAACCATCGATACCTGGATATTGCCGTTCGTCTCCCGGAGGATCTGCGCTCCTTGGAGCCCATCGTGCGCGAGCGCGTCCGGGACAGGATCAGCCGAGGAAAGGTCGAATGTCTGCTGCGCTATAGGGCACCGGCCCGGCAGGAAACGGCGCTGGGTATCAATTACGATCTGGCGAGACAGTTGGTCGGCGCGGTGAAAGAGATTGCCGAATTGTGGCCGAACGAGGGAACCATAAGCCCGTTGGACATTCTGAATTGGCCCGGCATCGTGGAGACACCCGTGCCGGACCCCGATGCCATTGGCGAGCCAATGCTGAATGTTCTGGACGAGGCGCTGACAGAACTCATCGGGATGCGATCGAGGGAAGGAGAAAAGCTAACGGCATTGATAAGGTCCCGTTGTACGGAAATATCAGCTATCGTAAGTGCTGTCCGGGAACGCCTGCCGGCGATTCTGGCCATGCAGCGCACCCGGCTCATCAACAAGCTCTCGGAGATCAAGGCGGAACTGAACCCGGATCGTCTGGAGCAGGAGCTGGTGATTTTCGCCCAGAAAAGCGATGTGGCCGAGGAACTCGACCGGCTCGATACCCACCTTGCCGAAGTCGAACACGCGCTGACAGGGGGAAACTCTTCGGGGAAAACGCCCCGGGGGAAGAATCCCATTGGCCGACGTTTGGATTTCCTGATGCAGGAGATGCACCGGGAGGCCAATACATTAAGCGCCAAATCGGTCGATAAGACAGTGAGTTCCGCATCCGTGGAACTACGGGTTCTGATCGAGCAGATGCGTGAACAGGTTCAGAATATAGAGTAAGAGCGTGCTATCCATTTTACGTTTCGTCTCTTTAATACTACTGCTTTGCGTGACAATAACGCCTCTGGTGGGATTGGGGCTGGCGGCAACGGAATTCGGTACCCGCTGGCTGGTGCGGGACGTGTTGCCCGCGATATTCGCCAGCATGTCCAACGACCGACTTCTGGTACAGGCTGCCGATGGTACCCTGCTTTCCTCGCTGACCCTGACCGGGATCACACACCACGCCACCCACTCGATGGCAAAACCCACGTTCGTCGATAGCGTACATCTACAATGGCACCCCGGTGCGCTCTTTTCGGGCCTGCTGCACATCCAGGATCTCAGAATCGATGGGATACATCATGATATCCCCCATGAGAATAGCCCGCCGGATCCC
>JABDQX010000358.1 GCA_013042035.1 Gammaproteobacteria bacterium | reverse complement strand
TCAAAAAATTCAGAGTAAAGATACGATGAGTTGGAACTGCTTAAGCAAGCAATGTTAAGACAGAAATACATCAGGTGGTATGAATCTATTAAAAACGGCTTTCGCTTGTGTAACCAGCGACGCATCGACATCGACACTATCAGTGTTACGCATTTCCATGGAGGGATGGGAAAATGCGGAGGCATTGAGCGCATCATTTCAGCTCTCCTGCAGGGTGTAAGTGCGGAACATTTCAGACAGCAATTATTCTTGCTGCGACGCCTACCAAGGGAAGAGGAGCTGGATTTTTCTGAATTTCAGGTTTTTCCTCCGCAGGTCATATCCAGTGCGAGGAAAAAGCGATTCGGAGATGCGGGAAGCTTGATGCTAAAAGGGATTCAGCGGATTGTTGTAGCGCTGCGGCTCGTGTTTTCCAGTGTAGATATCGTGCATATTCACCGAGGAGATGATCGGTCGCATTATTTGCTTGCGGCATTGTGTCGCATTGCAGGGAAAAAAGTGATTCGGACTATTCATCGGGATCCGATGTTCCCGGGAAAGCGATCATTGTTCTCGGCACACCGGATGTTTACCGGTTTTCCAAATGCGTGGATCGTGCTTTCCCCGAAATATGTCGAGACGACGGCGAATCTATATGGCGTAGATCGAGACAGGATTCGAATGATTCCTAACGGCGTGGATATTGCACGATTCCAACAGGGTAAGGATAAACGACTGTCAGTAAGGATTGCCGAGGGTCTTTCCAATGAGTTTGTGGTACTGAGCGTTGGCCGATTGGATACACAGCAGAAAGACTACGACACATTGTTAAGGGGGTTTTCCCAGGTGGCACTGGAATTACCAAACGCCGTGCTTTGGATCGTCGGTGGAGGTTCCGGTCATGCCGAAATTGTTCAACGGGTAGAGGCATTATCATTGGAAAACAAGGTTCGATTTTTTGGTGCCCGTAATGATATCCCCGAGTTGATGGCGGCAGCGGATGTATTTGCATTTTCGACCCATTTTGAGGGTCTGCCACTCGTACCTATCGAGGCGATGGCTTCGGAGTTGCCCGTGGTGGCAACCAATGTGAGCTCGTTATCCTACGTTTGTGATCATGGAAGGGCCGGGTTGTTGTTCGAGCATCGGGATTTTAAAGGACTCGCGCGCGCCTTGTTGAGAATCGCAAAAGATCCTGCCCTCGCCTCCGAGCTATGCCGGCGAGCTAAGGAGCGAGTCGAACGAGAATTTTCCATCAATGCCATGGTATCCCGCTATGAGACTTTATACCTGGATGTCATGCATGGCCGAATTTAATTCACGTATGGAACCGTGACAATCGTCGTAATCTGGTCCCGATTTGGCCCATATCATCTGGCCCGCCTGCACGGGTTGGCCACATACACCGAAAATTCCGGGGTCTCGGTCGTCGGACTGGAAGTCGCCCAACGCGATCACTATGCCTGGAACGTGCATGCCGGCGCAAATAGCTTCCGGCGCAATACACTGTTCCCGCAACGTGACTATGACTCTCTGTCGAGATTCGAGATCCAATTTGCCGTAACACGGGCCTTGGATAAACTCAGGCCGAATGCGGTTGCGGTCAATGGTTGGAGCGTGCCGGAGGCGCGTGCGGCCATGGGTTGGTGCCGGCGCAACGGCATCGCTACCGTGCTCATGTCCGAAACCAAGGAAGACGACGGCTCCGGCAAGCGGGCGTGGTGGAAAGAAACCATCAAGGGTCGACTGGTGCGCCGCTACAACGCGGCGCTGGTCGGTGGTCACAGGCAGGCCGACTATTTAGTCAAGTTCGGCTTTCCCCGCAATCGGATCTTTACCGGTTATGACGTTGTCGATAATGACTACTTCGCCAGGGGGGCGGCACGGGCGCGCTCCGATTTGGAAAAACTGCGGAATCAGTATCGATTACCCAAACGTTACTTCTTTGCGTGTACACGTTTTCTGCCGCGCAAAAATCTGGACGGATTGCTGCGAGCCTATGCGGTGTATAGGAAAACCTGCACGAATATCCCTTGGTCGCTGGTCATTGCCGGTGCGGGTGAGGAAGAACGTGGATTACGCCAACTGGCGGCGCAACTGAATGTACCCGATCTCCATTGGGCCGGGTTCCTCCAGTACGAACAGCTCCCTGTATTTTTCGGTTTGGCCTCGGCCTTTATCCATCCGGCCCTGGCCGAACCCTGGGGATTGGTGGTGAACGAGGCCGCCGCCTCGGGCCTGCCGTTGTTGGTGGCCCATCCCGTCGGCGCGCGTTATGAACTGCTGGCCGAAGACGAAATTGGCCTGATATTCGACCCAAAAGACGTTACGGATATGGCCCGGGCGTTGCGTAAAATGGCCGATATGTCAGACGA
>JABDQX010000357.1 GCA_013042035.1 Gammaproteobacteria bacterium | reverse complement strand
AAAATTGATAGCTGAGTTTCAACCGCGTTCAAATTCAAGGTATATCCACCGTGCACAGAACCGCCATACTCGGGCTCTACGCCCAGACCAGCATCCACGCCGGGGCCGGCCAGTCCGTCGGCGGTGTGGATCTGCCCATCCAGCGCGAGGGCCACACCGACTGGCCCTGTATCTTTGGCTCCGCCATGAAGGGGGCGCTGCGCACTCGCGCCGAGGCGTGCTTTCCTTCGACCAACGGAAAACCCGCCCGTAAGGTACAGGCCGTTTTCGGGCCGGATACGGAACATGCCTCCGAGCACGCCGGGGCGCTGAATGTAGGGGATGCCCGCCTGCTACTCCTGCCGGTGCGCTCCCTGACTGGTCACTTCAAGTGGGTAACCTGTCCCGAGATATTGCGGCGATTCGCGCGGGATGTGGAATTTCTCGGGTTGCAAGGGGCATTTGGCGGCTGGACGCTCCCGAAGGAACCACTGGGTGATGACAGCACTCTGGTACCGAAAGAAGCCGCATCGGAGGAATCCATCTACCTGGAGGAATACCGGCTTCAGTGCCGGCCCACAGATCTCGGTAGCACCATCGACGCCCTGGCGCGGCTGGTGGCCAGAGACGACGCCAAGACAGTTTTGAAACATCAGCTTGCCGTGGTCGGCAACGGACTGTTCCGGGATCTCGCCCGCATCGCTACCCCCATCAATGCCCACATCGCCCTGGATTCGGACACCAAAACGACCCGCGACGGCGCACTGTGGTACGAAGAGACCCTACCGCCGGATACCCTGCTCTACGTCCCGTTGATGGCCGCTTCGGAACGGCGAGGAAAAAACCACAAAGACGATGACAAAAAGCCTATGGAAGGCCGGGAAGTGCTGGCGACCATCACCGAACTTTTTGACAAACGCCCCTGGCTCCAGGTGGGTGGCAACGAGACTGTGGGCATGGGCTGGTGCCATGTGAAACCCCTTGTTGGCGGGAATCCCGACGAAACCGGTGGCGAGGGATAACCCATGCAAACACTGCAACAACTGCGGGCGCGCTACGCACTGGAGCAGGTGGAGGCTGCAAGGAAGGAAATGGCCGGGGATAAAGACCAAAAGAAAAATCTGGGGGAATTCAAGGCCTACGCCGCACAATTCCCGGCCATGATCCGCATGAACGGTCTCGGTCAGGCGGCGGCTTTTTACCGCAGCAAGAAGAGCACTCACGAACGGCTCTACGGCATACTGAGCTGCTGGTTGCGTGGGCAAGTAAGATTCGATGAGCGACCATCCGGCATTTCCGTTGCCCCTGACGACGCAAGGGCCCACGGCGTGGGCGTGGCTGGGGTCGAGCGAAGCGAGCCCCCAGGAAGCGAGCCAGTGATTTTACGGCGGATACCCGCCCCCTATCGGGAGTATGGCGATTTGCTCGACGGCATCACCCACAAAGATATGGGCGCCTACCGCCTGGCTCAGGCCGAGGCGCTGCTGTTTCTGGATTGGGTCAAGAAATTCGCCACTGCCATGATCACTGCGCCGGACCCGGCGGACAACCCGGAATCGGAACCGTGACGAAACAACCCCCCAAGCTTCCCCTTTATTGCGACGCCTCTCCGGGGCTATCGAAGGCCCCGACCGATGGCCACGCCGGACTCTGGTACGAGCGGTTTTTCGACCGCTATCGGGAAGACTGGTCACTCTGGGACAATTCAAAACAAGACTGGATCGCCACCGTGGCTGGAGACGATACGAAGGGCCGTGCCTGCGGTAGTAGTGAAAACACTCTGACAGCAGCAGCCGACCGGCAGCGGGAACTCATCCGCGCCCTGGGTGGCGAACCCCGTTGCTTCAAAACCGAGTGGCGTTTCGTCACCGGACTTGGCCTGCCTCATCCGGTGGAGAACGGTTTTTTGTGGCATCCCACCCTGGGGGTGCCCTATCTGCCAGGGGCGACCGTCAAGGGTCTGGTGCGGAGCTGGGTAGAGGTTTGGGATAAATTGGATGAAGATGACAAATTGAATGAAAAGGCGCGCCGGGCGCGCTTGAAATTCTGGTTCGGCTCCGAGGGCAAGGAACCGGAATATGCCGAGAATTTTATGACCGGCGGCTTCATTTTCTTCGACGCCCTGCCGGTGACGCCGCCTTGCCTTGTCGCCGATGTCATGACGCCCCACATGGGGAAATGGTACGCCCAGGGGAGCGATATCGGGAACATCGCCGCCGAGCCCGAAAAAGTCCCCGCCGACTGGCATGATCCGGTTCCGGTGCCATTCCTGGTGGTCAGGGACGCAAGTTTCCTGTTCGGCATCGCGCCCCGCCCGCACCCGGATCCGGTGGTGCGTCAGCGTATGGTGGATGAACTCCCCGATGTCCTGGATGCTCTCAAAAACGCCCTGGATTGGCTGGGCGCGGGGGCGAAAACGGCGGTGGGGTATGGACGATTCGTGGAAGATGTCTCTACCGACGACCTTACGCCTTGGGTGCTTGAACGGATAAAGGAGTTGGCCAAAAAGGACAACAGCAACGAGGAAACGGTATTGCGCGGAAAGCAACTGGCCCTGCTCTGGTCGGCGCTGGAAGAAGGAGAAGAAAAAAACCGTGCCCGCAAAGGCATCAAGGCCTACTGGAGAAACAAGGGTTGGTGGGATAAACCGCCCAGCAAAAAGATGCGGGATGCGCGGAAGATTTATGAATGAGCGTCAATGGTTACGAATGATTACGGAAGAAAAACATGCAACAGATAATCGATGCCTTTCTTGGCTACCAGCCGCTCGCCGTTGCGGGCAGGGTCGTTACGATC
>JABDQX010000009.1 GCA_013042035.1 Gammaproteobacteria bacterium | reverse complement strand
CAGGAGAATTTTTTGATCGTTTTGTTCAAGATTCTGGCGCTAAGAGCGTGTCTAAAAATTCCCGGTCGTTGCGAGGCGGTAGCCCGATTGCGGTCCCGCAAGGCGCGCGGGAGGCATGAAATCGGGGAGTGTAGCGAGCTACATGACGCGATTTCATGCCTTTCGCAACGCGGCGGGCCACAATTCGGGGGCCGCCGCAGTAGACTGGGGATTTTCCAGACACCCTCTTAACATGGAGAATTGACGGCATGCTACGAAACGACACCGTTGAGATGCTTGCGTTCAATCTCAAGCTGATCGGTAAAAAAACCAAGAAACAAATCCTGCTGAGCGCGGGCAAAAAGGCCAACAAGGAAAAGATGTTGCCGGCGATTTCCGAGTTGATATCCTTCGGCGTCGATCTTTATGCCACGGAAGGGACCAGCCGATTTCTCAACGCCCACGGTATCCGAAATCGGGAGTTGTTTAAAATAGCCGAAGGAAGAGAGCCGAATATTCGCTCATTCCTGACCGAAAACCGATTCGATTTGGTCATCAACGTGTTGGTTGGGCAACACGACTACGATGAATCGACCGACAGCAACCTCATCCGATCCCTGTGTATCAAGCACGGCATCCCCCTGATCACCGATGTCGATGTTGCGATTATGACCATTCAGGATATGGCCTCGCAACACGATCGTGACATATTCAAGTATAAGATCGCCGATCCCTCCACGCCCTGGGACATGCGCAGGGCCTTTTTCCAGTTGGTTAACGAATACAAGGGTTTTGCCTGTTACCATGCCCATTTCGACAAGGCCTATCTGGTCAGCATGGATAACCTGAAACTGACACGGGTGGATATGCAGAAAAAGTGGGATCTTTACCGTTACCTTAAGGAAAACTATACCTTCGAGGATCTGGTGGAGAGGATCTCTCGCGGCGTGGAGACCATGATCGAGCAGGGGGTTACCCATTGCCGATCTTTCATCGATGCCGATGACATTGTGAAACTGTTGCCCATAGAAGCGGCCTTGGCGGTCCGGGAACGTTACAAGGATAAGATCGAACTGCAATTTGCCATCCAACCCCTGCAAGGAGTGATTGCGCGAGAAGCCAGGGAATACTTCGTAAAGGCCTGCGAATACGCGGATGTCATTGGGGGACTGCCGTCGCGGGACCGTCCCCAACCCGAAAAACATTTGGATATTCTGTTCGATATCGCCAAGGATCTTGGGAAACCGGTCGATGTCCATGTGGATCAGGAAAACAATCCCGACGAAACGGAAACCGAGTTGTTGGCCCTGAAAACCATAGAGCACGGCATGGAAGGACGCGTATCGGCCGTACATGCTATTTCCCTGGCGGCCAAGTCCCCCACGACCAGGACCGCGTCATCAACCTGATGAAAAATGCCGGGTTGAGCGTCATTATCTGCCCCTCGGCGGGTCTTAGCATGAAGCCGCTGGAGCATCGGGTTGCGCCATTGCACAATTCCATCGCGCCGCTGGCGAAACTGGCACAAGCGAAAATACCGGTGTTTCTCGGCGTCGATAATATTCATGATCTGTTCATGCCGCTGGTCGATGGCGATATGTGGTTCGAGGCCCGAATACTCATGGAGGCCTGCCGTTACTATGACCTGGAGGCTATCGCCGCCATGGTGTGCGATAAAACGGGTTTTTCCGGATAATTCATCAATGGCAAAGTGAAGCGGGGCCATGATGCCGGAAACCCATCACCTTGCCCTGATCCTCGCCGCTTGTTTTCTCGACGCCCTGTTCGGCGATCCGGTTTATCCTTTTCATCCGATTCGGCTGTTGGGGCGCTGGAGCCTTTTTTGGGAGCGGCGGCTCTTTGCCATCGGTCTCAATGGCTATTCGGGCGGCGTGGTGCACTGGCATCTGGTGGCCGGCGGCGCATTGGCGGTTTGGTGGGCGGTACGTTACGGCCTCGATTCTTTCCACCCCTGGATGGCCTGGGTGTGGGATGTGTTTCTGGCCTACAGCCTGCTGTGCATGCGTGATCTGCTGGATCACGGCAGGCGAGTGCTTGATGCCCTGGACAATCTCCCCAGGGCACGGCGGCAGCTCGCCATGCTGGTGGGACGGGATACCCAGGACCTGCCCCGGGACGGCGTCGTGCGCGCCACCATCGAAAGCCTTTCGGAAAACCTCACCGACGGTGTGTTGACGCCCTTGTGGGCGTTTTCTCTCTTTGGTCTGCCGGGCCTTATCGTCGTCAAGGCGGCCTCCAGCCTGGATTCCATGGTCGGCTATAAAAATGCCCGTTACCGGCGTTTCGGTTGGGCAGCCGCCCGTATGGATGACCTTATACACTGGCTACCGGCGCGGCTGTCAGTCCCCTTGATCGCACTGGCGGCGGCTTTGCTGCGTCTTCACCCGCGACAGGCGTGGCGCGCGGCATTGACCTATCACGCCATGCTCCCAAGCCCCAATTCCGGTTGGAGCGAGGCCGCCTGCGCCGGGGCCTTGCGGATACGGTTGCTCGGATGCATCCGTTATGGCGGCAGGTTGATGAATGAGGCGTTCATGGGAGATGCCGATTGGCCTTGCGATTTAACCGGCGATGATCTCGACCGGGCATTGCGGTTGATTACGATCTGCTGTGTGTTGGCGCTGGCCGTGGGCCTGGTGTCGATGGCGTTATGGCATGGCATTCAGTGACCGGTTTCGCCACTTACGAACGTGTTACCATCCATATTCAATGATATTTGGTTATCCATTCCATGAAAAATGATCTCTTGGTGGTCAGCCAGCAATAGCCCTGCCTGCCTCGTATGGCCGTATCCGTAGCGCCCTGATGCTGACGGGAATATCGAATTCAGTGAATAGGCGAAGAGAGAAATCAGGCATTCTTTTGGCGTTAATCTTCCAATTTTCCGGTAGGAAAAATCATGAAGCACTTTAATACCACAGGTCCCATGATACCGGAGGATCATTACAACATCCCGGCATTGTCGCGCTGGGACATGGATGAAATTTACCAACTAATCCAGGAAAAACGCTATTTTGTGCTCCATGCCCCTCGCCAGACCGGTAAGACCAGTTGCCTGTTGGCGCTCATGAAAAAGCTTAATGAGGAAGGTAACTATACGGCTCTGTACGCAAACCTGGAACCCGCGCAGGTGGCCAGGGACAACGTGGAAGCTGGGATGCGGACGATAATTGGCTCAATTGTCAATGACGCCAACTATTACCTTGATGACCAACGCCTAAGCGTATGGGCTCACGAGATTCTTCGTGAATTCGATCCTTACGCTGCCCTGCAGAATCTTCTCTCTCGCTGGTCGCAGGAAAATGACCGACCCATCGTTTTGTTGTTGGATGAAGTAGATACTTTGATTGGGGATACGCTGATTTCATTACTTCGCCAACTCCGGGCAGGTTACCCAAAGCGTCCCCATGCCTACCCACAGACAGTACTCTTGTGCGGTGTTCGGGATGTGCGTGATTACCGGATCCGCATGGCCAACAACGAAATTATTACCGGTGGCAGCGCCTTCAACATCAAATCCGATTCGCTTCGGTTGGGCAATTTCAGTCACGAGGATGTTGTTGCCCTTTACGCCCAACACACCGAAGAAACCGGGCAGGTTTTTGAAGACGGGGTTCTCGCCAATGTGATCGACTATGTCTTCGAACAGACCAATGGCCAGCCCTGGCTGGTGAATGCCCTTGGCCGCGAGGCCTGCTTCAGGACTCAGGGACAACGCGATCGCACCCGTCCGATTACCATGCAGATCATGATGGATGCTCGGGAGCGACTCATCGAGCGGCGCGATACCCATCTCGATCAGCTAACCAACCAACTCCGGGAATCCCGCGTACATAAGGTTATCAGTGAACTGTTGAGCGGTGATATCGAAGCCGGCGCAATCCCGCCCAACGAAGAAAATCAGCTTTACGTGCAGGATCTCGGTCTGATTCGCACCCACCCACAAACGGAAATCGCCAATCCAATTTATCGGGAGATCATCCCTCGCGCCCTTACCTGGACCATTCAGACCAGGATCCCGCAGGAAACCGTGTGGTACATCAAGGAAAATGGGAGCATTGATGTTCCCAAACTGCTCAACGGTTTCCAGCAGTTCTTCCGAGAGAACAGCGATATCTGGCTCGATGGCTTTCACTACAGGGAAGCCGGACCGCAGTTGCTGATGCAGTCGTTTCTGCAGCGCGTCGTCAACGGTGGCGGGCGCATCGAGCGCGAATACGGCC
>JABDQX010000344.1 GCA_013042035.1 Gammaproteobacteria bacterium | reverse complement strand
CCGGTAGCCATAGCCCTGTTGCGAAGGACTCGTGGGTGGCTGAAAAGATTTCTGGCCTCGAAGCAATTGGAAGCTCGTGAACGGGTGGAAATAGGGAATGTCCTGAATGGTATTGGCGATGACCGCTCCGGCGTCGGAGTAGACAAAGACACGAAACTTCCCGCCATGGCCTGGGTGCCGATACCGGGGAATCCGGCCCTGAAGTTGGGAGATGGTCTGCGTGGGGAGCCCGATCCGGAATTTGCCGAACAAAACGAACGTTGGGAGAGCAAGGCTACTCTTACCGTTGAGGCGTTCTACCTGTCGTCGTATCCGGTGACGGTGGCTCAGTACCGAGCGTTTGTGGAAGACGGCGGGTATGAACAGAGAAGTTGGTGGACGCAAGCTGGTTGGAGTGAGGTGCGTGAAAAACAAAAGCGCAGCGTCCCAGAGGACTGGGATGAACAGGCACGTCTGGCCAACCATCCGGTAACAGGCGTGAGTTGGCATGAGGCGGTGGCGTATAGCCGTTGGCTGACGGCGCGGCTACGAGAGTCCGGGCAATTGAAGGAAGGATGGATAATTCGATTACCAATGGAAGCGGAATGGGAATGGGCAGCCCGTGGTCCAAAGGGGACCCGCTGGCCGTGGGGAGACGAATGGCCGAAAGATGCGGCGTACTGCAACAATCGAGATGCCGATATCGGACGCACCAGCGCCGTGGGTCTTTTCCCGTGGGTATCGGATTGGTTGGTGGGAAAGGAATCGGAGTTACCGTCGATACCCTTGCAAACAGACCGCCTCCATGATCAGTCTGGGAATGTGTGGGAATGGTGCGCGACCAAGTGGCAGGGGGAGTATCCCTTGCCGAACCCAAATGAGTGGTCGGACACCTATCTCTCTGGTGACGCAAGGCGCGTCCTTCGCGGCGGCTCGTGGGGCTACGGCGCGCGTGTCGTGCGCGCGGCCTGCCGCAGCAGGGACGTGCCCGGTATTCGCTTCGGCATTCTTGGCTTTCGCTGTGCCCGAGTTCATTCGTGAGCCGGCAGGCAGACAGGCGCGGAGCCGGCCCGGCCCGAGGAAGGCCACGGAGCGCAGTGGACGCGAGGGCTGGGGGAGGCGGAGCGCCAGAGCAGAATAGACAATCTCCGAGCGAAGCGAGGATCGCTCTAAACCCTGATTTTCCCTTCCGCCAGCCGATTCATCACCTCTTTTGTGAGCGTGGGCGAGGTATGCTCTTTATCCTCCAGGGCCTTTTTCAGTACTTTGTTGAGCTTGTGGATCCAGAAACTGGTTTGTCCCTGGCTGATACAAAACAAATGCCCCATGACTTCCTGGAGTGGATAGTTCTTGAGATAGAAAAGGATAAAAAACAACTTTGCCTCAACAGAGGATAATTTTGGTTTTCTGCCAACCTTGGAAGAAATCTTGTCCTCGTCTTCCGCATCCTTCCAGGCCTTTGTGAAGGGAATGCACAATGCCTCGAATTGAGACTTACTCAACCCCGTCATCGCCGCAAGTGTCGCGGGCTTATCTTTTATTTCGTCATAAACCAGAATGCTCATATCTGTTCCTCGCAAGTCGAGTACCGGCTACTTTGATAAAGTCTCCAGTTTCCAATAATGATCAGAAGATTCTCGATTATTCATCGCTCCCGCAACGCCGAGTCCAGACCCCGGATAAACGGCATCAACAGATACTCCGACACCGTTCTTTGACCGGTAATGATGCTGCACGAGATCAACATGCCCGGAAAAAGCCGATGACGAAGCGTATTGCGTTCAAAATAGGCCTGTTGGGGTCTAATCCGAATTTTGTAGAAGGGATAGCCGTCCCGGGAGACGAGGGTATCCGGGCCGATTCCGATGACCTCTCCCCCAAGGCGAAAGCGTGCCGCGTCAGCGGAGGCAAGACGTAGCAGGGCCTTTTGACCAACGCGCACGAAACCGATATCCGACGTGGGCAAACGGGCCTCGATCAGTAAGTGGTCTTTGCTGGGAACAATCTCCATGACGGTCTCCCCAGATCGGATCACGGCCCCTTCGGTGGCGATCCCGATGGTTTTGACGGTCCCGTCCACCGGTGAGCGCAATACCGTGCGCCGCAGGCTGTCCTGGTGTTTTCGGCGGCGTTGAGACAGTTCATCGAAGGTGCGCGAGGCATCATCGAGGGTTTGTTGAACCTCTTCTTCATGGATGCTGCGAATGAGATCCGAGCGGGCTTGTTCTTCCACGATGGCCGCCTCGATACGGGCCAGTACGGCGCGATCCTCCAGGACTTTGCCTTGGAATTGCGCGCGCTCCTTGAGCAGGTTGGTGTGGGTCATGCGGTTTGATAGATCCTGCGCCAGCAGTTTTGCGCTGATGGTTATCTGCGCTTTCAGATGTCCGATAACCTGGCCATTGGCATTGATTCTGGCGCGTACCTCATCCATCTCGTGGCGATGTCGGCTAATCAGTTTGTCCTGGATGGCAAGTTGGTTTCTCAGATTGCGCCGACGGGCATGAAATAGTTGCTCCGCCTGACGGACGGATGAGTCGTCGACATCGATCGCGGGAAAGTCGGGGAATTCTTTTCCAGATGCCTCGGCATCGAGGCGGGCGATACGGACTTGTAAGGTCGACAGGCGGATATTCAATTCCTGTACATCGGCGTGGATCCGGGTCGATTCCAAAACCACCAGTGCCTGATTACGCTGTACACGTTCTCCTTCCTCGACGCGGATTTCCTCGACGATCCCGCCTTCGAGGTGCTGCATCTTTTTAATGCTGCCCGATGGGACCACCTCACCCTCGGCGAGGCTCACGACATCGAGCTTTCCCACGGCCGCCCAAACGATGAAGGCCAACACTTGCAATACGCACATCCACAGCAAGGCATGCATGGCGCCCAAATTTTCCAACGGGGAATCGGGCCATCTTTCGTCGTTGATGTTGGCCATATTCGTCATGACACAGCCACCACTTCGTTGGCGAGAAGGCTCGGAACCGGTTTCCGGTTCAGATCCAGGATTTGACCGAATCCGCGCAGGAGGATGGGATCGTGGGAAAAGACGATCAGGGTGGCGTCCTGGTTCGAGAGGCTTTGTATAACAGTATGGACGATCTGGCGTCCGGACGGATCCAGTCCGTCCATGGGTTCATCCAGGACCACCAACGACCCACCAACGATCAACGCACGAGCCAATGCCAGGCGACGTCTGATTCCCAGTGGCAACACCTTCTCGGGTGCGATCAGGGATGTATCGAGCCCTTGCGGGGATTGATCGATAAAGGTATCCAGGCCCGCTGTCACGATAGCCTGATTCAAGGTGACATCATCGATCTCGGGATTGGCCGCCAGCAGATTTTCTCGAATGGTTCCGTTGAGGAAGGCGGGTTCCTGGGGAAGCCAGCTATATTGTCGACGCCACCACGTCGGGGCGATCTGGCGCAGATCCACGCCATCGGCGAGTATTTGCCCACGCGAGGGTTCCAGCAATCCAACGATCAACCGAGCCAGGGTGGTCTTGCCGGCGCCATTGGCGCCCACGACGCCCAACCGGGAACCCGGCGATAGATTCAGCGTCAGGGACTCAAACAAGGGCGTGACCGAATTCGGCCAGGCGTAACCAAGGTCACGGAATGCAAGACCACCCCGATAGTGCTCGGGCGTTGTACCCCCTTCCCGGGTCACTGAAAGCCGTGCAAATTGCTGTATGCGTTGATCCGCTTGTCCGGCCTTTGCCAGCAGCTCGGCTAACTGTGTAAAGCGAATGATCGGCCCCAGGGCCCTGGCGGCAAGGATGTTGGCCCCAATCAATATGCCCACATCCAATCGACCGCCCACCACCAGTACGGCCCCCGTGGTGATGACTACCACGCTCATCAAGACCTGGGCGCTGGCGGTAATGGCCTGGGCCGTACCCCGACGGAGGGTAATATGACGTCTCAAATCCTGTAAGGTACGGCGATGACGTTTCCAGGCGCGGATCATGAGTTCATTGCCGTCGAAGGCGCGCACGGTATCCGTCTCCCGGTTAGCGATTCCCACCAGGGAGGCGCCGACGAATGCCGCTTCCGTCATTTCCCGGATGGGGTGGCGAAGCTGTCTTTGCGCGACAACCCCGAACAGCAGCACCAAGCCCATGAAAAACAAGGTAATGAGACCGAGTGTTGGATTCAGAAGCCATACGGCCCCAAGGAATAACACACAGAAGGGAACATCCAGCAGCACGGTGGTATGCAGGGGACCGGTGGCGGTATCAATACTCTCGATACCGTGCAGAATTTCTCGCCGCTGACCGGGGCTCATTCGATCCATGATGGCCGTCTTTGCCGTGGTGAGAAGCCCGAAGGCGCCGATAGCGAGCCGACCGGCATGGTGCTCACCCGGTGCGGCGGCAATTCCGAGGCGGATCCGCCGAAAACCATATTCCAGTCCAATCGCAAGGACAACGCCCCCGACCAATGTCGCCAGCGTGGCGTCTACGCCGTAGGACACATAACGATTCAGAACCTGAATGACGAATGCGGGCGAGGCGAGGGCAAGAAGATTGGCGAACAGCGAGGCAATCAGAAGCTCGACGGCAATCACGGGGTTCGAAAGTAGGGGACGTAATGGGCCGATCACGGTGATGCCGATCCGACATTGAACGCCTCATCCAAATCCAGGCGTCCGATAACATGCAAAAGCGCCAGTTGGGCAAGCTGGAGATCGATGCGGGCCGAGGCCGCGGCGTTTTGCGCGTTGTTCAGAGAGTTTTCCCCCGAGAGAAGATCGATGAGGGATCGATTGCCAAGCTCCCGCTCCATGCGCGCCAGCGCCAGAAATTCAGCGGCATAGCGGGCCTGTTCGTCCAGGGAATCGGCGACGATCCGGGAATTGGACAAACGCTGCCAGTTGTTGCGCGCCTTTTCCTCGACGCTGTGCTGTACGTTGGTTACTTCGTACAACGCGGCGACCCGCTGCTGCCGGGCGGCTCGCAGTGCATTGGTGCCGCTCATAAGATTCAGGGGAAAATTGACGCTCACATCCACGAAGGTGTCTTCACGGATCGCGGGGATACCATCGGCACCATCTTTTTTCGTGTACCCGGCGCTGGCCTCGATTCTGGGAAAAAATTGCTTACCATGCACGGCGCGGATCTTTTGTTTGGCAATCCGTTCGTCCAGGATGGCCGCGCGGACTTCCGAATTGTCGAGCAGCGCCAGGGTCAAGGTCCCGTCCAGTGTCTTCGGCACTTTGGCAAGTAGCGAGGGCGGTAACTTTGCGCTAAACAGCGTGTCGGGCGGAAATTCCCCAAACAGGGCCCGGTAGCGATTGCCGGTAATATCGAGGGCGCTCTCGGCCTGGATACGGCGGGAGCGGGCGCCCGCGAGTTGCGTTTTGGACTGCAATACATCGGATGCCGAACCGGCACCACCGGTCGTTCTCGTGAGTTCGAGTTCGGTCTGGCGATGGACATTGGCTTCGGAGCGGCGTACGAATTCCACGGTCTGTTTGGCTTTCTTCCACTCCAGAAAGGCCGTCAGTGCTTCGAGGAGTAATTTCTGGCGGGCCGCGGCCCACTCGATATTTGCCTTTTCATAGCGCAATCTGCCCTGGGCCACCTTGCCGTTGGTTGCCCCGAAATCCCATAAAAGCTGTGATATCTTTATCTCGGTTTCATCGAAGTCGTTGGTATTGTGCGCCTGATCGGTCTTGCGCTGCTGCTCTCCCCCCATGGTGAGGTTTATATCCAATGCCGGAAACCAGTCTCCCATGGCCTGTCGGGCGCCATGCCAGGCCGACTTGCGATCGGCCAGGACCTTGTTAATGCGCACATGCCCAGTCAGGAGCGCCATCAGCCGTGCCTTTAGATCGTCGGTCGCCGCATTGCCGGACGGAAAATCTTCAACGAGTGCGCTGTTTGCGGGATCCTGGCTGATATCACCGGCAAGGAGTCGGTACTCCCGCATTCCAAACAGTGTGGGTGAGTTGTTTTGCCGGGCGAAATTATCCTGTTCACCGCCGACGGGCGTTGGCAGCAACGCCAGGAGCAGTAGGAATCTTTTAGCCCCCGTCCTTTTCTTCGTCATCGTCGTCATCGTCGTCATCCTTTCTACCAGACTCATCATCCCATTCATCGTTTATCCTGTAGGCGGGATCGACCGTCATTCCGTCCGCCATAAACGTCACACTGTCTCTTTGGAGAACCTGCCAGACCCGTTTGTTTATCAGTTCCTTGAATCCTCCCTGGGTATCGAACTCCCGTACCCAGAACAAAATCCGGTACTGGGCGCTCCAGGTTCCCCAAAGATTGGTGATCCCCTGATAGATGACCCTGGGCGGATTCAGCTTGGCCAGTCCATCGATAGAGTCCAGCACACGGTTCAAGCGTTGGATGATCTCCTGTGGGGCATAACTGGGGGAGGCGTGGATATCAACGCTACCGCGAACCCTATCCGAAGTGGTGTGGTTGATAATTGTGGCTTCCGATGCCTTTGCGTTGGGAATACTGATGACTTCTCCGGCCATGGTCTGAAGCCTGACGGTGCGCCAGGTGATATCGATGACCTTGGAAGGTTCGCGATCACCGACACCCACCCAGTCGCCAACCTTGAAAGGCCGTTCGATATTGACCACGATTCCGGAAAAGACATTGGCGATATTGGATTGAACCGCCAGGCCGATGATCATCGTCAGCAGGCCACCGGTAGCCAGCAAGCTGGTGAGTTTCTGGTCATAGACGAAGGCGATGATGCCGAAAATGGCAAAAAGATAGATTACGGAGCGAGCGAACATGCGGATGACGTTGGGGATTTTGCGTTCGGTGCGTGCCTCCAGCGGCAGCCAGATAAAGCGCTCCATGGCCATGGTGACAAGCCTCGCCGGCATCAGCCACCAAAGTATGTGGTATACCCGAACCAGAGAATCCACATAGTGGACGGGTAGCGATAGGATCGCCCAATCCAGCAATACATTGCCGGCGGATATCAGGAATAACGGCCAGAAAAAGACCCGTAAGGCCCAGGAGGTGCTCCGCCAGAATTTACCCTGGGTATTGGTGTCTATCCCAAAGGCGAACAGAATGCCGATAAAGGCGAAGATACCGCTGTATACGAGAAGAGCATCAGGCAACCATTCCCGAATGTTGAATCCGCCTTCCCGGACCATCACACCGAGCTCGATCCGGGAAAAATCCGGTTCCATACCGCTGTAGCCCACATATTCGGGTCTTCCCTGGCGGGTACTCCGGATGACTTCCTGGGCCAGCCAGGCACGTTCCATGACCCATTCCGGTACCGAATCGAGCGCTTGCGAGGATTCGATTCGATCACGCAAAGTGCCATCTCCCGAGGCGAGCCTCATTCCCAGGACGTCCATCACGTAGAGAAGGTTATTTCGGTTGAGGTTCTTATGGCGGAAGGCCAGCCCGACAATGTGACTGCCGTAGGGTGCGGCGGTATTCGAGAAATCCATCCGGAAGCGCTCTTTGATGCGATAGAGTTCGAAGGTCATATCACCTTCTTTCTCACTTCTTTCCGGCTCGCTGAACACAATGGGTTCACTGGCGTTGAGGAAAGTCACATCGGCAGGTGAAAATTTCCTGCCCCGGTACCGAAACCAGATGGAAAAATCCAGTTGTACGCTGTTATCCACCGAATTCACGTCATCGACCCTGTGCAGCTCGATGCCGGTATAGACCACGTTGGTCTTGAACATGAAGCGGTCATTGACGTACAGCATCCGTCCTTTTTTCAGCTCGGCAATGTAGTTCGTGGAACCACGCTGAGTAAGGGGGCGCAACTGCGTTGGGGCCGAGACGACATCCTGCCCATCGTATTGACCGATCTGTATGGGCTTTTTGGCAATCCCCTGGGCGTCGAAGAAGGTTTCTCCGGTAACACCGAACTTATCTTGTGCAGGGGTATTCCGATCCGCTTCCCCCTTGAGCCAGTCATCCCGGATCCCGCGACGAATATCGGCGATTCCCCGGTTGCCATCCCCGATGACATTCCTAAGTGCCCGCACCACCTGATGGGTCGCTTCATAGCCATAGGCGGCCACCCAGTCGGGAGAGACGCCATAACGTTCCCGATAACGGCCCTGAAAATTCTGGGCCAGTTCACTGGCGGTATCGAATAGCAAGGGTGCCGTCACCGTGAGGCCGTCCGTGTATTTGGCGGTGGTGTATTTGCCCGATTGGGGCTGCTCCGGAATCCGCGCCAGGATGGAATGGAAGGCATGGGTTAATAGGTTGGCCGTGCCGACCATGGGGTTACGGATCCGCGCGTCGCGCGCCCGCTTGATGAGGTGGGCGCTACTTCGAAGACCCGTGGCAAGAAAAATCGTGCCGGCATCTTTCTTTTCCCGCAGCAACCCGGTGACCTTCTGTAACGACGGCTCAAAGCCGGTGCCGGAATCCAGGGACCAGCGATAGACCATTCGTATTCCAAAGCGTTGGCAGGTGTCCTCGAAGGCATTGGCCATGGCAATCCCGGATGGCGAGTTGTCATGAACGATACTCACCAGTTTCCGACCAAGGACATTCAGGGTGTAATTGGCAAGGAAGCGGGCCTCGTCCTGCTCGCTAAAAGGCATGGCAAATTGCCACTCGTTATCCCTTACCGAGGGAACGGCAGCTACCGAAGTGGACAGAAACGGGATGGCGGGTCTTTCGTGACTATCCAGATTGATGATCGCCTGAATCGTTCCCGGGGGGGGCATCTTGGCGGAGCTCATTGCCCGGGGGCCGTGACCAATCATGGCCACGACCCTGCTTTGTTCGGTGCTCTGTTCAGTTTTTTCCAAGGTCAGCATCACCTTACTGCCACCGATTCCACCCGCGTTATTCAACTGTTCCAGATACAGGGCGACACCACGGTGCAGGGTGTAATCGGTACTGGTGATATCGTCGGCTGCCGGTGCCATCACCGAAATGTATAGACGTTTGCTTTCGTCCTCTGCCAAAAAGGTAAAACGCGCGACGAGCGAGCCCAACAGACCCAGGAGCCCAATGGCCAACAGAATGAGGAGTAACAGGTTTTTTTGCTTCATATTTTTTCTGATGGGTAAGGACCGTTATGGGTGTGTTGTGTTGTGTTGTATTTGTTGGCGAGAAACCGGTGGTAACGCGCCAACGCTGACTGTCCCGTTTTTACCCTAAAATGGGACAGTCAGGTGAATAAACGCTATAAAACAAGGATAAAATAACGATAGGAACAAATAGATCAATGGCTTAAAATAGGACAGTTTTCAGCAGGAGCGGGAGCTTTTATCGCAGAAGGCTGTACAACAAAATTCGCCCTTGGAGGGCATTTTGAAATTCCGATCATGCGGTAGGTATACCGAGATAAAATGACGAGAGGAACGAACGACTCAATGGTCGAAAATAGGACAGTCTATAACAGAAAGAACGAAAATCTTCCTCCGAACAGGAAACCGTACAGTGAAATTCGCCCAAGGGAGTATCTCACCGACAGGGAGATTGCAATGTTGATCAAGATTGCCAAGAAACAGGGGCGTTACGGTCAGCGGGACGCTACAATGATACTGATGGCGTACCGTCACGGTTTAAGGGTGTCAGAGCTATGCACTTTGCGTTGGGACGATGTGGATTTCAGCACGGGGCTCCTACACGTGCGAAGACTAAAGAGAGGGATTGATAGCGTTCATCCCCTGCGAGGCGTGGAACTTCGGGCATTGCGTCAACTCTACCGAGAGACAAAAAACTCACCCTACCTTTTCGTAACCGAGAGGGGAGCCCCAATGAGCGCTTCAGGGTTTCGGAAGATGTTTGTTCGCCGTGGGAAAGAATCTGACTTGACTTTTCCCATTCATCCTCACATGCTGCGTCATGCTTGCGGGTTCAAGCTCGCCAATGATGGGCAGGATACCCGAGCAATTCAGCACTACCTGGGGCATAGAAACATCAAGCATACAGTAAGGTATACCGAGCTTTCGGTAGAGAGATTCAAGGATTTTTGGGGGGATTGATTGTTCTGAATGTATTGAGAAAAGGAAGTCTTATCGCCTTTTCCATTGTCATTTTATCGCATTCATTTACCTGACTGTCCCATTTCAGGGTAAAAATGGGACAGTTTAGGGTAAAAATGGGACAGTCAGCGCCGACACGTCGCCACCGGTTTCTCGCCAAAAAATACAACAGCCATAACGGTTCTTACCGATCATAAAAAACCCGAACGGGTTCCGATTGTCCCTTGGATCGCGCCTTAAAATTCCCGGTTGTGCGAGGCGGTGTCCGATTGTAGCCGACACTCGCGACTATCGCCCTGGCAACCTCATTATATCCTTGTGCATTATAGTGCGCATGTATTCGGAATGGAAAAAAAGACAGGGGATCGGGATGGTTTTCAAAGACATCCCGATGGATATCGATGACAGGGATATCGAGCCTTTTCACTTCATCGATGATCTCGCGGCGTTTTCTGTACAGTTCGTGATCGCCCACGGCGTTTATGTAGCGTGAGAATTCAGGCAAGTAGACGAAATAGAGCTGGCCTCCCCAGGCTGCCGTGCGCTCTCTTGCCGTTGCGAGTATTTCGGTAAATAGTGGGGAAATATCAATACTGACATTATCCAAACCTATCAACCTGCGAATCTGTTGTAAACGCAATAATCCGGTTTTGTGTATGACTGATGTTGTCCTGGCCTGTGTAATATGCCTATCAAGTCGGCTATCGATTTCTCTTTGTCGTTGAATTAAATGTTGCGCGAATCCTGGCTGTAGATAACGCAGCAAGAGCGGAATTGCCCTTTCACGGGATAGATTCCCACTGAGATCATTCCCTTCAAAATAGAGCCAAAGAACCTTTTTGGGCCTTGTCGATTCCGCATACTCCCTCAATGCCGCCAACTCGA
Source organism: Gammaproteobacteria bacterium (assembly GCA_013042035.1). Classification (GTDB taxonomy): domain Bacteria; phylum Pseudomonadota; class Gammaproteobacteria; order HK1; family HK1; genus JABDQX01. The sequence continues at coordinate 3,598 of JABDQX010000344.1, read as the reverse complement.
TGAGTGGGCCATTGCCATTGTTTCCCAGATTAATCGCACTTTCCCCGGTGATTGAGCGAATCTGTCCGGCGACATCCTCGCCTGGGTTAACGCAAGCGCCCTGGGTGAAAGAATCTCCCGTCAATAGCCACTTTATCGGCAATGAATCCCATTCGGCATCCGGGTTATTGAATCCATAACGATCACTTGTAAAGACCGCGTATTTTCCACTTTCATTACAGTAGACGGTGGTTTTATCGGATACGCCACCCAAGGGAAACAACGTCTCCGCGCTCTCTTTATGGAGCCATTTCATTAACGTGGCCGGATTCACCGCCGGTACGGTATCCAGTCCCTCGCTTTTGAGATCTCGAATGACCTCGCGTTTTGTCCGTGTATCGAATTCGATCCCTGCCTTGGCGGCGACAACCTTACTATGAAGCGCAAAGCCAATCACAGCCTCCGCCAGATAGAGCCCTATCACCAGACTGGTGGTTACCATTACGATATTGGCCCTGATCTCATCTTTTAATTTTAGTACCACACCCCAGAAGAAAATGCCTGCCAGTGAGATGATGTAATATTTGAAATACATCTTACCCATTGCACCGTGATAAATAATCTCGGCTCGATAATAGATATAGGGTAGAAGTAGGATAAAGGCCGACAGGAATAACCAAACTATCCAATTGAAAAACATTGAACCTTTTGTCGCTATATTCCGTTGCTCTTTATCAACCTTGTTCACATTCACTCTCTATTCAGAACACGGTATAAATAAACGGTGCCACCGCTGAGCCTTCCGCGAGCACCAACAGCATACCCAGCAGCAACATGACGATGATGATGGGGGCGAGCCAGAATTTCTTGCGCATCTTCATGAAATCCCACAGGTCTTTGAGCAGTTCAATCATCAGAATGGTCTCTCCAGGTGGTTGGGGGCAGGGGATGGGCTTTCGACGCGATAGCTCGACGCCCCCGCATCGAATTCGCGCGCCATCGCATCCTTGCCGAGCAGGCGCCTTAGCAGCCCTATCGGCGTTATCATCAGGTAGAACATCAGGGCAAGGATGACCCGGCTGTTGAACTGGCCGAGTGCATGACCGACCGTCATCCAGCCGATATAAATTGGTCGAAGTCCGATTGGCCATACCAGCGCCGAGATCGCGAGCACGCCGCCCAGGGCCCACGGCCACAGGGGATAGCCATGGCCGAATAGCCACGGCAGCAACAGGCCGAACAGCACTACCGCAATGGTGCCGGTTGTCAGACCGAATTGCCGCAGTCCCTTGGTGTCGATGTCTTTTGGGCTATTCATCAATCAGTCCAGCTCAAATTCCTTTCGCCAGTCACCTGCTTCCTGCCATTTTGGCTGCGCCGCCTTGTTTAGCAGCACGTTCTCCAGCACCAGATAGTTCATCTCGGTGCGCATGAAGCAGCGGTAAGCATCTTCCGGCGTACAGACGATGGGTTCACCGCGCACGTTGAAGGATGTATTGATCAACACCGGACAGCCGGTTTGGGCTTCGAAATCCTCCAACAGACGGTAGAAGCGCGGATTCGTTTCCGGGTGCACGGTTTGGATCCTGGCCGAATAGTCGACATGGGTCACGGCTGGGATCGTCGATCGGGGCACATTGAGCCTGTCGATGCCGAATAATTTCGTTTGCTCTTCGGTCATGGGCATCCGTCGGTTTTCCTTCACCCGCGCCACGAGCAGCATGTAGGGGCTTTCCGTTTCCTGATCGAACCAGTCGTTCACTCGGTCGTACTTGATGGCTGGCGCGAAGGGCCGGAATGACTCGCGATACTTGATCCTGAGGTTCATCACCGATTGCATCTCCGGGGAGCGCGGGTCACCGATGATCGAGCGGGCGCCCAGGGCGCGCGGCCCGAATTCCATCCGGCCCTGAAACCAGCCCACCACGTTTCCGGCCGCCAGAATCTCGGCCAACCTGGGCATCAGGATGTCATCGTCCAGCCTCTCGTAAACGGCGCCGATGGCGTCGAGTCGGGAGGTGATTTCCCCGTTGCCGTAGCGTGGTCCGAGATAAGCACCCCGCATGGCGTCCCCGGGTGCCGCGCACACTAACGATTTTCGATTATAACCACCATGGCGTTCGGCAGGCTGTTGCCGGTTGTTGAACGAGGCGTTTGTGGCATGGGGTAGCGTTCGTGGTTTGCCGAAATACTCGTGCCAGGCCGTCAGCGCCGCGCCGAGGGCGCCACCGGCATCGCCGGCCGCCGGTTGGATCCACAACCCGTCGAATGGCCCCTCGCGCAACAAGCGTCCGTTGGCGACGCAGTTGAGCGCGACGCCACCGGCAAGACAAAGCCTGTCGGCATCCAGCTCCCGGTGCACCGTTTTTGCAAGTTTTAGTATCACTTCTTCGGTGACCACCTGGATCGAAGCGGCGATATCCATTTCGCGCTGGGACGGGGACGTTTCCGGTTTGCGCGCTGATCCGCCGAAAAGCCCATCGAAACGCTTGTTGGTCATGCTCAGACCCGTGGCGTAGTTGAAGTAACGCATGTCGAGACGAAAGGTGCCGTCGTCTTTTACGTCAATCAACCGGTCGAGAATCAGATCCACGTATTTCGGCTCGCCATAAGGCGCCAGCCCCATTAGCTTGTATTCGCCGGAATTGACCTTGAATCCGGTGTAGTAGGTGAAGGCGGAGTAGAGCAGGCCCAGGGAATGGGGAAAATCGATCTCCCATTTTGGCGTCAGACGATTGCCCTCGCCCAGCCATACCGAGGTGGTGGCCCATTCACCCACCCCGTCCAGACACAGTACCGCCGCGCGCTCGAATGGGCTGGGAAAAAAGGCCGAAGCGGCGTGGGAGCGGTGATGGTCCGAGAACAAAAGCGTTGGTAGCCCATGCTCGGTATTCCCCGCCAACGCGATCAGCTCGCGTTTGAGGGTGGCCTTGAGAAACAGTTTATCCTTCAGCCATACGGGCATTGCCGTAACAAAAGAGCGGAAACCACGGGGGGCATGGGCGAGATAGGTCTCCAGCAGGCGCTCGAACTTTACCAGCGGTTTGTCGTAGAAGACCACCGCATCCAGATCCTTGATGCCCAGGGCCGCCTCGCGCAGGCAATATTCCACTGCGTGCCGGGGAAAGCGCGCATCGTGCTTGTTGCGCGAGAAACGCTCCTCCTGGGCCGCAGCGAGGATCTTTCCGTCACCGATGAGGGCCGCCGCGCTGTCGTGGTAGTAGGCCGAGATGCCTAAAATGGCGTTCATGAAGGGACGGGTTGCCTTGATAGGTGGTGCTGTTCTCCTTTGTCGGTTCCCAAATAGTGCAGGTTTGGAAACCGACAAAGGAGCGCGCGGCCGGAATTTAGGTGATTGCCGGAAAAGAATATACCGAATTGCGCCGTATTTTGTTCGTATTCAAGGCGCGGCAACAGGCGCATAGTTGTTCTATGTAACTGTTGACGTAACGCCGAAGACGGGCAAAAGGACAAGCAAGCTGGTATGTTCTTTGACAGAAATCGCCTTATTCCGGTTGTTTCAATATATCTCCCGCCTCGTTTTTTACGGTTACCTGCACCGGGATGCCCTTGGTTACACTGGCGGTTACCGTACAAAAATCCTCAAACAGGCTAAGAC
>JABDQX010000342.1 GCA_013042035.1 Gammaproteobacteria bacterium | reverse complement strand
CTCCAGGTGCGCACCCCTAAGATCCAACCGGTTATCTTTTTTCTTTTCATGCTTCCGCCATTTTTCCTCGCGTCTGCCGATGACCGTCAGTGTGGCCTGGACATCGGTATCCGGTAGCTCGAACTCTGGCTTGGGGGCCGGTTTTCTGGCTTCTTCGCCGGTGGACGTTCCCCCGTCCTCCGGCGCGGCGATCGGTTTCAGCTTGGGTTTCCGGGTCCGTTCGCGCACGAAGGCGCACAGGGTCTCCATGACCGTCCAATGGTCACGCTCCGAATCCTGGGCGATGCGCTCCAGGGCGTAGATACCTCCCAAGCGGATCTGTAGCGTCTCGTGTCCGAGGAGTTCGACTGCCTTGTTGAAACGTTCACTCAGTAACCGCTGTTCTTCGTTCCATATCCGTTGGCTCTCATTTTCCAGGCGTTGGCTCTCGTTTTGCAGCCGTTGCTCTTCCTTTTGTATCCGCTGCGCGTCGTTATCAAGATCCCTTTCCTTGTGGCTGGTTCGCCAGTACCAGGTGAGGATCAGGGAGGGCGCTGCCGCCAGCCCCGAGAGAAATGTCCACGGTAAGTTCTCCGGGTGCGACGAGAGATACCACATGGCGATGCCGGAAAGAAAGAGCCCGAGCAGGATGCCGAGCAGGATCCAAAAGGCGATCAGACGTTTGGTTTTCATTTACGGTCCGGGTGCCGCGCACCGGAAGATTCCTTCGATTCTTCTATCCTGCCTTTTCGACCAACTGGCCATTGATGTACTTGTGCGCAATGCCGGCAATGTTGCTTCGCAAAATTATGGCCAAAACACTCTCGGCTCGAAATTGGGGGCGTTAGTGATGCTGGCGGAGTCTCCCACGGCCCGAATGGAAAACAGCCGCTGCTTGACGGCCATTTCATCCGCGCCGGCATCGGCCTGCAACCAGGCCACTGCCCCATAAATGACGTTGTTTCGGTATCTTGGCATCAAGTGCTTAGCGTCTTTGAGTTTGTCGATGAATTTTCGGACATCATTGGGTCTCAGGGTGGTTTTTACCTCCACAATGACAATTGTGTCGCCGTTGTGAGCGATGATATCGAACTCGTAGGAACGTCCCTCGCGGCTCCCCTTTACCCGGGTGGATGTGTCATAAACAGGAATATCACGTTGATTGAACAACTCGACCAGACGACCGCGAACCAGAGATTCTATTAATCGCCCCCACTGGGTGGTAAAAAGATCCTGCGCTTCTTTGATGTCCCGACCGAGTTCCTGTATTTGCCGATCGGTTTTCTGCATTTTTCGATCGGTTTCCCGCATCTGTCGTGCGGTTTCCTGCATGAATGCCCAGACGGATTCCGGCGTCGGTTCTTGTGCAATAACAGACATGTTCAGATTCCTTGTGATTTCGCGTAGCGAAATTATCCCTCCAACGCCCGCCGATACTCCACCGGCATCACTTTCACGAACTTCGGCAAATACTCATCCCAGTTATCCAGGATCATCCGGCCCCGCTCACTGCCGGTATAACGAACGTGTCTTTCCATCAGTATCCTGAGGCGAAGCGCATCGTGGGCGAGCATGTCCTTGGGGAGTTCATCGTTTCCCCGCTCCCCTCGACTCCGCTCGGGGGCCGGGTTTGATTTCGCTTCGCTCCGCTCCCCGAGCGTGGTTCGACTTCGCTCACCGATCGTCGAGGGCGGCGCCCCGAGCGGAGTCGAGGGGTCGGCAATCTTCTCCAGCGCCACCATCGCCATGTTGCAGCGAATGTCGAAGTCGCCTTTTTCATCCAAGACATAGGCGATACCACCGCTCATGCCGGCGGCGAAATTGCGCCCGGTGCCACCGATGACCACCACCACGCCCCCTGTCATGTATTCGCAGCCATGATCGCCGAGGCCCTCGATGACGGCGACGGCCCCGGAGTTGCGCACCGCAAACCTTTCGCCGGCGACCCCTCGGAAGTAGCATTCGCCACCGGTGGCCCCGTATAGGACCGTGTTGCCGATGACGATGTTGTCTTCGGGGACGATGGTGCTATGTGGCGGGGGAGCGACGATGATCTTTCCACCGGCCAGTCCCTTGCCCACGTAGTCGTTGGCTTCACCGGCGAGTTTTATGGTGACGCCGTGGGCGAGGAAGGCCCCGAAGCTCTGACCACCGACGCCATGGGCCTCGATCCGGATGGTGTCGTTGGGGAGCCCCGCATGTCCGTAGCGTTTGGCAACTTCCCCGGAGAGCATGGCGCCCACCGTGCGGTTGATGTTTTTGACGGTGAGATCGATTTGTACTTTTTCCCCGTTTTCGAGCGCAGGGCGGGCCTGCTTTATCAATCCGTGATCGAGCGCCTTTTCCAGGGCATGGTCCTGGGGTTCGCAGTGATGGATGGCGACACCATCGGCAGGCTGGGGTTTTTGCAGGATTCGGGAATAATCGAGACCCCTGGCCTTTTCGTGCCGGATGGCTTCTTGCATATCCAGCCGATCGGATTGGCCGATCATGTCATCGAACCGGCGAAAGCCGAGTTTCGCCATGGTTTCGCGCACCTCTTCGGCGATGAAGCGCATGAAGTTCACCAGGTGTTCCGGTTGTCCGGAGAAGAGCTTGCGCAGTTCCGGGTCTTGCGTCGCGACCCCCACCGGACAGGTGTTGAGGTGACATTTGCGCATCATGATGCACCCGACAGAGATGAGCGCGGTGGTGCCGAAACCGAATTCGTCGGCCCCCAGCAATGCGCCGATGATGACATCGCGGCCGGTTCGAATGCCACCGTCCACCTGCACCGCGATCCGCCCGCGCAGCGCGTTTCGCACCAGGGTCTGGTGGGTCTCGGCAAGGCCGATTTCCCAGTGGGAGCCGGCGTTCTGGGTGGAGGTGAGCGGGCTCGCGCCCGTGCCGCCTTCGTCGCCGGAGATGGTGACGTGTTCGGCGTGGGCCTTGGACACGCCCGCGGCTACCGTGCCGACACCGACTTCCGAGACCAGTTTGACGCTGATGTCTGCCTGGGGATTGACGTTTTTCAGATCGTGAATGAGCTGCGCCAGATCCTCAATGGAATAGATGTCGTGGTGCGGTGGCGGGGAGATGAGCCCGACGCCGGGGGTGGAATAGCGCACTCGGCCTATCCACTCGTTGACCTTATGCCCCGGCAACTGGCCACCCTCGCCGGGTTTGGCGCCCTGGGCCATCTTGATCTGAATGGCGTCGGCATTTACCAGATATTCGGTGGTTACGCCAAAGCGTCCCGATGCCACCTGCTTGGTGGCCGATCGCATGGAGTCGCCGTTTTCCATGGGTTGGTAACGGGAGGATTCCTCGCCGCCCTCGCCGGTATTTGATTTTCCGCCCAACCGGTTCATGGCGATGGCGACAGTGGTGTGGGCCTCCCAGGAGATGGACCCGAAGGACATGGCGCCCGTGGAGAAACGCTTGACGATCTCACTGACCGGCTCCACCTCGTCCAGGGGAACGGGTTGTTCGGCAAAGCGGAAGGTGAACAGTCCACGCAGGTTCTTGAAGGACTCGCCCTGTTCGTTCATGGCCGCTTCGTACTTTTTGAACGTTTCCAGGTTACCGGTACGCACCGCGTGCTGAACAAGTGAAATGGTTTCCGGCGTCCACATATGCCGCTCGCCCGTGGCGCGGAAAGCGAGTTCCCCGCCCACGTCCAGGGTGTTGTGATGGAGATGCCGATCGCCGAAGGCCATCCGGTGGCGGCGCGCGGTTTCTTCCGCGATTTCTTCGATACCGACACCTTCGATGGTGGTATGGGTGCCTGTGAAGTAGCGATCCACGAAGGCGCTGGAGAGCCCCACGGCATCGAAGATCTGGGCGCCGCAATAGGACTGGTAGGTGGAAATGCCCATTTTCGACATGACCTTGAGCATCCCCTTGCCGATGGCCTTGGTATAGGTTTTATAGGCCTCGTCTTCGGTTGTCGCCCCGGCCATTTTCTCTCGCAGTTCCGGCAGGAAAGCGGCGATCGTATCGAACGCAAGGTAAGGATTGATGGCCTCGGCCCCGTAGCCCGCCAACAGGCAAAAATCATGCACGAGCTTTGCCTCGCCGGTTTCCACGATGAGCCCGGCTTCGGTGCGCAGCCCCGCGCGCACCAGATGATGGTGGACGGCTCCCGTGGCCAGCAGGGCGGGAATGACCATGTGCTCCGCATCCATCTCGCGATCGGACAGGATCAGGATGTTGTAGCCTTCTCTTACCGCGGCTTCGGCGCGCGCCTGGATCGCGTCCAGGGCCGCTTCCATGGGCTGGCGTTCCGCCTTGCCCGCGTTATCGTGAACCGGATAGCAGATCGACAGGGTAATGCTGCGAAAGTCGCTATCGGCCTGATCTCCGAGGTTTCTGATGCGCCCCAAATCCCGGTTGGAGAGGATGGGTTGTGG
>JABDQX010000339.1 GCA_013042035.1 Gammaproteobacteria bacterium | reverse complement strand
AGCGCGATCTGTCTGTCCGCCGGTAGCGGACGCGAGCCAAGGTCTTCATAAAGCCAATCCAGATCATTTCGGCCCTGGAAATACCATAGTGGCGCGTCATGACGAGGGTGCGCCTCCCAGCACCGTGTTATCTCTGTTTTGCTTGTTTCAGTCATCATTTGTCGGGCCTCTCCGGTCTCCTGGCAGTCTTCTTCAAACCGTTATCCGGCCGCCTCGGGTCTTGGGCGCTCTTGGCCGGGGTGTCGGTAAGCTTCCCCGGGGTCTTGTCTGGCTTCCCGGCATTCCCGGCAGGCTTTCCGGCACCTCCGGGAATCTTTCCCATGCCGTGGGAAAGCTTTCTCTGATCCCCGGTAAATTTCTGGCGTCATGGGAAAGGCTCCCCCGGCCTTCGGGAAGCTTTCTCTGATCGTGAGGAAGCTTCCCCCGATCTCGGGGAGGCTTCTCCGCGTCTTCGGGAAGCTTCCCGGAACCCTCGGAAAGGCTTCCAAGGCATTCGGAAGGCCAGCCGAGGGCCTTGGCAGGCCATCCCGGACTCGAGGGAGGCGTTCTTTTTCCTTCGGATGCCTGACTATTCATCGGTTTCAGACGCCTTCGAGTCTGGCCGCTGCGACATCGGCCCACATCAGCGCCCGATTCAGGCGCGGGTTTCTTGACACCAGATCGGATAGGGATGTTCCTTCATCACGGGCGCATCCATCCGATTCTGCCCGTTCGATGAGCATGAGCAGGCGGATAAGACCGGCGGAGGGTTCGGCATCCGTCAATGCCGACACCGCTTTGACGCCCAGGGGTTTGAGCTTTTTGGCAAGGGTATAGTGCTGCGCGGAAACCGGGTAGTGGTCGGCCACCAATGGCGGTGCAAGACACAGTTCGGCAAGCCCGGCCATCAGTCGTTCCCGATCCGATTCTGTAGAGGCGTCCCAACATTCGACAAGCGTCTCGCTGATGGAAATAAATGAATCTTCCTCCGTGAGTGGATAACGGTCCAACAGGTCAAGGAGTTGGTCCACGGTGAGATGGCGCGGATACAGTACCTTGGTAAAGTAGGAAACCAACCGAACCTCCACAGAGTCGGTGGTATCCACCAACCACCGGGCCACCGCAGTCAGTCCTTCGGCGTCATCACAGGCATTCATGGCATCCAGTGCAACTATCCGCAAATAAACATGGCCGGTTTCATCAAAAACCGTATCTCTGGCCAGATCCACACAGTCCCGGATCTTGCCCTCGCGCACAATGCCTAAAAGTGTTATCTGAAAGTCCCTGCGATCATTTGTCTCCCAACACGCACGAATGGCATCGGCAAGACTGGGATCGGCGAATAGCCACAACGCCCGATGATCGACGTGGTCGTTGCCAATCTCGCCTACCTTGTCCTGTTCGGCATAGCGCCTTAGCAAATTTTCCTTGGCCACCAAAGGCAGTGAGCCGGGATCGCCGTTTTGCAGCAGGACCAGCGGCTCGCGCCGGATGATCTCGTCGCGGAGTTCGGGATGCCAAAGCGCGAGCCAGGCGGCGGTCGGGCACAAGGATAGAACCAGGGTTTCGACGCCATAGCGCTCGGCCAGGATGAGATTCCATACTTGTTCGCGGGGACAACCTTTTTTAAGCAGGCCATGCAACCACCGGGCCGTCAGGTATTCCTGGGTATTTCGATGATGGAAACGGATGCGCCCATAGGTGGAGGGGGCGAAGATGCCCCGGCGCAGCAGAGCGCCTCGCTCGGCGTCGGTCCAGTGGGGGAGCAGTTCGGCGGGGTCCATGGCCCTGGTGGCAAGGGTTGGGTCCGGTTCGTGCCCCGACGCCAGCAGGGTGAAGCTTTTGCCCAGTGTCAGGGCGGCGGCGAGCCGTTCGGCGCCCTGGCGGGCCTTTTGGGGTGACAGCGCCTCGTTGTCGGGTCGGTATTTGTCCCGCTCTTCGAGCTTGCGGGTGATGGCGTATTCGACCATCTCGACCAGGGAACCGAAGTGCCGGTGGTCTTTCCAGTATTCGGCAAGGTCGAGCATATCGCCGGGTCGTCCGGCCAATTCGTCGAGTCCGTTTTTCTCGATCTCGCGGACAAAGAGTTCGGGATCCTGGATGCCGAATGCCTTGGCGAGAATACGGCGCTGTTCTTTGTCCAGGGGGACCAGTTGCACCACGAGGAGTTCTTCGGGATCGGCCTTGGCTTTATCGGTTTGTCGGGTATCTTTATCCTTGGGTGGAAAGAGCGGATCCAGCAGGGCGGCGTCTTTGTCCTTTGGTGTCGAGGCTTGTGG
>JABDQX010000337.1 GCA_013042035.1 Gammaproteobacteria bacterium | reverse complement strand
CCGCCTGCATGCGCGCATCCCATACCTCTCTTCGCGTGGTGACACGCTCATCCCAAACACCTTCCCGCTCTTCGATGGTTTTTTCGCTGAACAATACCTGTCGCAACAAACGAAAACCGAACCGAAGCAACGCAAGGTTGTCATGTTCAATGCTGGCATAAAAGGCATCGTCCACAATGTAGGTTTTTTTGAAATTCTCGCTTGCCACAAAACGACGAAACATGTCGATGTTATAACAGACCATGAAAAAGAACTGCATGCTCGTCTCGGAAGGCTGCCCGATACCGGGACCCGCCGATTTCTTTTTGAGGATAAGCTGGTACCACTCCCGATTTACGTCATCGTATTCAGTACAACCCTGCTCCTGGCGATAATCGGCGATGGTCATTTCCCTGTCTTCCTCATGGCCCTTGCAGTGGTCTTCTCTGACCAGCGAATAATCTTCCTCGGCCTGGGAGGATCCTTGTTCCCGCTTATTAAGTAGTGCAATGGGGTAGTAGCGACACACCGTCGGGCGATCGGCATACACACCACAACCGTTTTCTCCATCCAACAAAAGGCAAACACCATCGTCCGTGGTTTGCATTTTTACCCCCGGCAGACCATCCTGGTCCATCTGAAACGGTACGGTGTATTGCTTGAGGAATTCCGCCGAACCCATGCCAAGATGTTCCTGAAGACGAATGACATCGTAAGGCGCCAGTGTGATATCAGACTTTTTGCAGCAGGTGTTGAAGCAGCTAATCCCCGGATAACAACGGAAACGGATTTTGCTTTCCTGGGTCAGAAGCTGGGGGATGGCTGGGCTTTTTGGGGGGGTATTGGGGTTGTCTGTCATATTTTTTATAGCTCTTTTATAGCCAGCAAATCTTTGTTGCGGTTCCGCTTGGTTACGGCCAACGGAACTATTAAGACCGCGAAAACTAAAGCGAGATATTATCGTCGCATTACAGTCAGATACAGCGAAAACCATCTCGCTTTAGTTCTTATTTCCACTTGACGCCTTTGGCCCACGCCGACAGTGGTTCCAACGCGGATTGACTCGTCAATTCCACCTGGATCGGGGTAATGGATACTTTTTTATGCGCAATGGCGAAAAAATCCGTACCCGGACCCGCATCGTGATCGGGACCTGCCACCGGTCTCACCCAGTAGATGGTGCGCCCCCACGGATCGGTATCGGTAATGGCACCTTCTGCCTTGTGTTCATGACTGAGACGAGTAATCTCGAATCCCTGTAAGTCATCATAAGCGACATCCGGTACGTTGATATTCAAGATGGTGTTGGCTGGCAACACCGCCGTCACATTGTCTTCCATGATACGAAGCAATATCGAACAAACGACACGGGCAGCGGTTTGGTAATGCGTGGGCTCCTTGCCCTCTATGGAAACCGCAATAGCCGGAAGGCCGAGAGAACGTCCCTCCATTGCTGCGGCGACCGTACCAGAATACAACAGGAGATCGCCAAGATTGAGTCCCGGATTGATGCCGGAGATAACGATATCCGCTTTTTCCTCCATCAAGGCCGTGATCGCCAGATGTATGCAATCGGTCGGCGTTCCATCCACGTAGATAAACCCATTGACGGCACGGTTGGCGCGGATAGGCTGGTTGAGCGTCAGTGAGTTGCTGGCTCCACTACGATTGCGATCCGGTGCCACAACCGTAACATCAGAAAAAGAAGATAACTCTTCGGCCAGGCAAATCAGACCGGGCGCAAGATACCCGTCATCGTTACTCAGTAGAATTCGCATGGTGAACCAGTATCCTTATTGACGCAGTGTTCCGTGAACAGATACGGAAACCATTAAAAAAACCGGGCGCCTTTCAGCGTCCGGTTTTTTTCAGGTTCAGTCCTGACAATCCATTGATCAGCCCCCCCACCTCGGAGGGGAGGCAACACGGCAGATCAATGTTTGGCCGGAGCGAACAGCTTCGACTTGTCAACCAAGTCCTTGTGGGCGCGCCTGAAGCAGGTCCACTTCTTGGTGTTTTTGTCGTACACGGAGTTCACGAAGCACTTCCAGTTTTCTTCGTCCACGAAGTTTTTGTCCGCACGATAGTAGAAACCGGGATACCGGCTCTCTTGACGGAACTGGATGTGTTTCATGTGGGCTTCGGCAGTCAGGATGCGATGGTAGTTTTCCCAAGCCCGCAGCAGTTCGTGCAGATCCTTGGCGCGCATCTTGGCGGCGTCTTCCTTGAGCATCTCCAGTTTGTCTTCGGCCACTGCCAGCATGTGCTCGTTGGTGGTGTAGTAAGTAGCAACACCAGCGACATATTCATCCATGATCTTCTGCAGACGGAACTGAAGCATCTTCGGCGTGATGTAATTGGGATTCACGTCGATAGCGGTGCTGTAGTCCTTGAACTCCAGGAAAGTCTTGACGGGCTGATAAATAGCAGCCACCAACTCATCCACGGAGGTATCCAGCTCGGGTTTCCAGTCTTTGTTATCCAAGCAGAACTTGGTCATCGACTTGGCGCACAGGCGACCTTCGGCGTGGGAGCCGGAGGAGAATTTGTGGCCGGATGCGCCGACACCATCGCCAGCCGTGAACAGACCCTTGACCGTGGTCATGGAGCGATAGCCCCAGTTCCAGCCGGAAGGCAGGTGCGCGGGAGCACCACTTTCGGTTTCGGCAGTGGGGGCGCCGACATCGGTCGGACCGGAGACCCAGATACCGCAACAGCCGGAGTGAGAACCCAGGAGGTAAGGTTCGGTGGGCATGAGCTCGGAGTTCTTCTTCTCGGGCTCAATGTTTTCACCAACCCAGATACCGCATTGGCCAACGCACATATCCAAGAAGTCTTCCCATGCCTCGGCTTCCAGATGCTTGACCTCACGGGGACTCAACGTCTCGCGCAGATTGGCAAGGGCGGTAACGGTATCCATGTAGATGGGACCACGACCTTCCTTCATCTCCTTGAGCATGAGGTGGTTACGCAGGCACGAAGCGGGAACGGCAGCCTTGCCATAGGGAGGATAGTCGTCCAACATTTCCTTGTTGCGCGTCATGTAGGTCTCGCCAATGGCGTTGGTGGCCTGGGATTTGAAGAGCAGGAACCAAGCGCCTACCGGGCCGTAACCATCCTTGAAGCGGGTCGGTACGAAACGGTTTTCCATCATGGTGAGTTCGGCGCCGGCTTCGGCAGCCATGGAGTAAGTGGAGCCGGAGTTCCATACCGGATACCAAGCACGACCCGTACCTTCACCCACGGAACGCGGGCGGAAGATATTTACGCAACCACCGGCGGCCAGCAGGCAGGCCTTGAACTTGTACACATAGATTTTGTTTTCACGAACCGAGAAACCGACGGCACCGGCGACCCGATTGGGCTCGTTCTTGTCGTTGACGAGCTTAACGATGAACACGCGTTCCTGGATATTGTCGATGCCCAGGGCCTTTTTCGCGGCCTCGGCGACAATCCACTTGTAGGATTCACCGTTGATCATGATCTGCCATTTGCCGGAACGCACGGGTTTACCGCCATCCTTAAGCGCGGGCAGGCCCTTGGAGCCATCATGACGCTCACCATTTTCATCGAGCTTCCAAATGGGAAGGCCCCATTCTTCGAACAGATGCACGGATTCGTCCACGTGACGGCCAAGATCATAGGCCAAATCGTCGCGGGTGATACCCATGAGGTCGTTGGAGACCATACGGGCATAGTCGGCGGGATCTTGCTCGGTACCGATATAAGTATTGATAGCAGAGAGTCCCTGAGCCACGGCACCGGAACGGTCCATGGCGGCCTTGTCCACTAATTTTATTTTAAGGCCAGTGCCTTCGGTCCAACGCATAATTTCAAAGGCGGCGCCACAACAGGCCATACCACCACCGATAAATAGGATATCGACCTCTTCTTCGATAACCTGGGGATTACCAAAAGTACCATCAGACATTACGTTAACCCTCGAATGGTTTTAATTTTCATTAGTTACCTAATACGGTCACCTAATATGGTTACCTAAATGCAAAGCACATGGGCTCTCTACAGGCAAATCAGCTCACTGCGATCACCGGCGCGGAAACCGTTCTCCTGACAGAAGAAGCCGGGTTCCTCGATTTTGGACATATCGGCGTCGGGCTTGCCTTTGTAGGGGTCGATGGAGCCTTCAGGCGTGGTGCGAATAGGGAATTTGAAGCGTTTCAGAGTACCGTTACGGAATTTGATGGTCCACATAATGGAGTCGGTACCGCGCAGAGGCTGCACGGAGCCACCCAGAGGCACCACGTCCGCATAGTGTCGGCATTCAATGGCGTTTTGTGGGCAAATCTTCACGCAGGAATAGCATTCCCAGCATTGCTCGGGCTCTTGATTGTAGGCCTTCATGGCATGACCCGTATCGGATCCGTCCTTGTCCAGCTTCATGAGGTCGTGTGGGCAAATATACATGCAAGCGGTCTTGTCTTGCCCCTTGCAGCCGTCACACTTTTCGGTACGAACGAAAGTAGGCATTTGCAGTCTCCGTCGTTGGTTTACACAAATATTGATTGAAAACGAGTTGTATACGAAAAAGCTTATATAAAAACAAGCCGTATACAAGTCCGTCCTGCACTCCCTGACTGCGTTGAAAATACGCGCGGATGCGTGATTACTTCGTGTAAACTCCGCCCTTTACGCATCTCTATCCCTGTCATGAAGCACAATTCGGCATTTTGCATTTACCTTGGATGAAACGCAATTTCTGCGATTCAAAAGGCTTGTTCCATCCCTGATTTTCATGCTCTCCGGACCATCGATCGAAAACCGAAGGCCAGAGCTTCCGGCAAATACCGCGAACAATGACGACGGTAAATAGCCATTGTGTAATGGCCATTGCGCGACATCGCTCCCGATCGGCATGGGCGGCAACATCTGACTAGTGTTGCTCACGCCAACTTCGTTAGCCATAGATTCCTTGTGATATTTTGATCTATAACACTAACGATCCATAACACTAAGGATAATCGATGGAACCAACGACTCGTGGTGCCGGAACCTGAACCATAAGCCGACCCATCCGATACCGACAATAATCCGTCGGTTCCGTAAAGATCATGATAGAAGGCATGCCGCCGTGCGCAGCACCGGATTTCGATTCTGTTCACGGGAAATACAGTTTATCAGAATTTTATAAAATGCTCTACCGTTGACGCAGCAGATTTTTTTGTACTTTTCCCATCGCATTGCGGGGGAGATCGGCCACAAACAGTACCCGCTTTGGTATTTTGTAGTTTGCAATCGCTGTTTTGAGCGTTTCGATAATCTCATCCGCAGTGACCTTTTCCCGATCCGACTCGCCCACGACAATGGCGGTCACGCTTTCACCGTAATCGGCATCGGGAAGACCAATCACGGCCGATTCCCGAACGCCATCAATGCTATCCAAGGCCCGCTCGACCTCTCGGGGATAGACATTGTAGCCACCGGTAATAATCAGATCCTTTCCCCGACCGACGATAAAGAGGTATCCCTCCTTGTCCATTGTCCCAAGATCGCCGGTTCGAAACCAACCATCCCGAGTGAATTCCCGGGCGGTTTTCTCGGGCAAGCGCCAGTAACCGTTGAAGACATTCGGACCCTTAATCTCTATATCACCAATTGCGCTGGCACCAATTGCGCTGGCACCAACGCCTTGCGATGCTTGATTCACAATGCGCATCTCCACGCCGGGCAAGGCCATGCCGGCACTACCGGGCTTTCGCTCGCCATCGTAGGGATTGGAGGTATTCATGAGGGTCTCCGTCATACCATAACGCTCCAGAATGGTGTGGCCGGTACGATCCCGAAAGGCGTGGAAAACGTTTTCCGGCAACGGGGCGGAGCCGGATATGAACAGGCGCATCGCACTGCAAGCATTCTCACCGAGCGCTTCGTCCATCAGCAATCGGCTATAGTAGGTGGGTACGCCCATGAATACGGTCGATCGGGGCAGCCGGGCCAACACGGATTCAGTATCGAACTTCGACAGCAGGAACATGCTGGCGCCACTTAGCAACACGC
>JABDQX010000326.1 GCA_013042035.1 Gammaproteobacteria bacterium | reverse complement strand
CCGTTCGAGCGTGATGCGAAGATGCAGCTCACCAAGCCCCCGCACCACCGTCTCGTGGGTGACGGCGTTCTGCTCGATCCGGAAGGACGGATCCTCGGCATCAAGCTTGTGCAATGTATCCGAGAGTTTTTGTTCATCGCCACGGGTCTTTGCCTGAATCGCAAGACCAAACATAGGGGTTGGCGTGTCGTTGATCGGTGGCTGGGTTTCGTCATTATCGTGTGAGTCGTGCAAAACGGCGTCGAAATACATTTCGTCCACCTTGGCGACGGCACACAGATCACCCGGCACTCCGGCATCGATCTCGACGTTATCCTTCCCTCGCAATTTCAACAGGTGACCGATTTTGAATGGCTTTCGTCCACCACTGACGAACAATTGGCTGTCCTTGGTGACGGTTCCCTGATGTATGCGAAAAACACCGAGTTTGCCAACGAATGGATCGATAGAGATCTTGAAGACATGGGCAAGTATATTCGCCTTGGGATCGAGAGTAGGTACCAGCTTTTCCGCGTCCTTGTCCTTGCTTTTTTGGAATATGGCCTGATTGCCTTCCTGGGGATTCGGTGTCAGCGTGAAGAGTATCTTCATAAGCTCCGGGATACCCACACCGGTTTGCGCCGAAGTGAAACACACCGGTATCAGATGTCCTTCCCGCAATGCTTTTTTGAAGGCACCGTGCAGCGCGGCAGGCTCCAGGGCATCGCCCTGTTCCAAATAGAGCTCCATCAGCTCCTCGTCCATTTCCACGATCTGTTCGATGACCTGGGTATGCGCCTCGGATACCGAGGAAAAGTCGGTTTCCTGGTCACTGGAAGACGCAAAGAAGCAATCCACGATACCGCTTCCTCCTCCCGTGGGGAGATTCAGCGGCAAACACTGGGTACCGAAGGCATCATGTATCTGTTGCAGCACATCGCTCAGATCCGTTTCCTCGGCATCGATCTTGTTGACAATCACCATGCGGCATAGTCCCGCCTTGGCCGCGGCCTCCATCATGCGCCGCCCACTCATTTCAACCCCCGCCCGAGCCTCGATCACAACCGCGGCGGTCTCAACGGCTGGCAGCACACTGATGGCACGCCCCAGAAAATCCGGATAGCCCGGCGTATCGAGTAAATTGATATGCTTGCCGTCGTAATCAAAACTTACCAGTGCGGAATTCAAGGAACGTTGATGTTCTTTTTCCTGCGGGTCGAAATCACAAACGGTCGTCCCTTTCGTCACATCCCCCTGCGCGACAATGATGCCCGCCTTGTACAGCAAGGCATCCGTTAGCGTGGTCTTTCCCGCGCCCCCATGCCCCACCAGGGCAATGTTACGAATATCGAAGGTTGTATAACTGGGCATTTTTTGTTTTTTCCTCCTTAAAATAAATTCCGGCTACACTGGAATTTATTTTAACAATGGTTGAAAAACTCCATTGAAAAACTCGTCTCTGGCCTCAGAGCGTGTCTGAAAAACCCCCGGTCTACTGCGGCGACCCCCGAATTGTGGCCCGCTGCGTTGCGAAAGAGTCAAAAATCGCGTCATGTAGCTCGCTACACTCCCCGATTTATCACCTTCCGCGCCTTGCGAGACCGCAATCGGGCTACCGCCTCGCGACGACCGGAAATTTTCAGACACGCTCTAAGAGAGTCTTTCAACGGCCAGATCAGCCTGTCGGTGTAATTGCGGTTCTTAATCTGGCAAGCATAATCCCTGAATAGTATCTCCCGACTGACTTACAAGCAATCATTCATTCCATGAATTCCGGCCATTGGGCGAAGCTGCATGGCCGGAATTCATGGAACATGTTTCCTCGCTAAATACTCATGGGAACGCATTTCTTCCAGGCGGCTTTTTGTCCGTTCGAACTGGAAAG
This sequence comes from Gammaproteobacteria bacterium, assembly GCA_013042035.1. Taxonomy (GTDB): domain Bacteria; phylum Pseudomonadota; class Gammaproteobacteria; order HK1; family HK1; genus JABDQX01. The sequence goes on along the minus strand of JABDQX010000326.1, from coordinate 1,776 downwards.
CCAGCCGTCCTTCCGGATAGTAAAGCTCCCAGGGAGGCCTTGCGGCGGAGATGATCAGATTCACATTGCGGTCATAGAATTCATCCACCAGATGGATAAAACGCAGCGCCTTTTCGTTATCTTCTTGTCCGAGCAGTGGGATGTTGGCCACCAACACGGTGTGGAAATACCGGGCAATTTCGATGTAGTCGGCGGTTCCCCGTGGTCCGTCGCACAGATTCGCGAACTCGAACCAAACGATGCCGTCGGCAACCCGGGTGGTGGGGATCAATCGACTCTCGATCTCCAGACTCTCCCCTGTCCTCACATTTTCCGGCCCAAGGGAGAGAAAGCTTTTCATCAGGCTTTCGTCGGCACCGGCGTCCAGGGGATAGTGGTATATCTCCGCCTGTTCCAGGACGCGCAGGCGATAGTCCACATCGCCGTCCAGGTGAACCACCCGGGTATGCTGCTTGATGAGATCGATGGCGGGGAGAAAACGTGCCCGTTGCAGTCCATCCTTATAGAGATCATCGGGTTGGATATTCGAGGTCGTGACCAGTACCACGCCCCGCTCCATCAGGGCGTCCATCAACCGGCCAAGGACCATGGCATCGGCGATATCGGAGACGTGAAACTCATCGAAACACAGAACACGAGCGCTACCGGCGATGCGCTCGGCCACGATCTGCAGGGGATCCGGCGTTTCCGGCAAGGTTTTCAGTTCCGCGTGGATGTACTGCATGAAACGGTGGAAATGCCGGCGCATCTTTTCTTCGAATGGCAGGGCATCGTAGAAGAGGTTCATCAGGTGTGTTTTGCCTCTGCCGACGCCACTCCAGACGTAGAGTCCCGTGACCGCAGTTTTGGTGCGGGACCGAGAACGCCCACTCCTTAGCTTTTCCCATAATCCACCGGATGCGGTTGGCGTTGCGACAAGTTCATCATGGATGCGTTGCAATTCTTGAACGACGGATGCCTGGGCCGGATCGTACTGAAAGATACCCTGCATCACATCGGCCTGATATTTTTCCATTGGTGTCATGATGTGTATTTTTTAATGATTGTATGAAGAACTTCTTCGTCATCTTTTTCAGAATTTCGGTGCCGAAATATGCTCCAAAATTTCCTTTGGGATCCGCGGACGCCCTTTTGAATTCCATGCCGTTTCTATTATTTTCCCTTTTAAGATCAGTTTATCGTCTTTGGATCTGTAGATATCCTGGTAGAAAGTAAACCTGACTTTCGATTCCCTGGCCAGATTCAGACCTACCCAGAATTCATCCCCGCTGGAAAGTGATTGTTTATAATCAACTTCGGCTCGAATGACTATAAGATCAATCCCTTTGAGAGTATATTCCTTGAAATCAATTCCAATCCCTTTAAGGTATTCGTGGCGGACATGCTCGAGGTAACCCAGGTAAACGGAATTATTTACAATGCGATGCATGTCACATTCGTAATCGCGGACCGCCATCTTGTACCTAAAAGTGTATTGGTTCATCGTTTGCCTTTATCAATGGACAGCCATCTGAGAAATTATCAATGAGACACCATTTATGAATAAAAATACGCCAGCGCTAACGCTGGAAGAGCGCATCCTCATGGCCGTTCGTGGAACGCTCATCGATGTCATCCGGGATACCACCACCATACCAGGCTCGGAACACCCTTTATCCAAACAGACGCGCGATGAGATACGCCATTGCCTGGATCTTATCACAGCACGTCAGGTAGAAATCGCCAAGGTAGCAGGCCGCCCTCTCAATGAAAGGCCCCTTTTCGTCGATAAGGCGC
>JABDQX010000325.1 GCA_013042035.1 Gammaproteobacteria bacterium | reverse complement strand
ATCTTGAGCAATGCTTGCACCCACCAAAAAAAACGCGGCCGAGGAGATATCGCCCGGTACGGTAATTCGCATTGCGCGCAAACTCCCCCCCCCCTGAATACAAACCCTATCCGAGGTTCGATCCAGTGGGTACCCAAAACCCATCAACATACGTTCGGTGTGATCGCGGGTGGGAACGGATTCCCGGACACAGGTTTGTCCTCGGGCAAACAGACCCGCCAACAACAGGCATGACTTGACCTGGGCACTGGCCACCGGCATCTCGTAATCGATACCCGATAGTGCATCTCCTCCACGGATCCGTACCGGCGGCGTACCCTGATGACTTGTGGTAATGCTCGCTCCCATGGCGCCGAGTGGGTCGGCTATCCGGGCCATGGGCCGCCGTGACAGGGAGGGATCACCGGTAAGTTCACTGGGAAACGGCTGCCCGGCCAACATGCCTGCCAATAGGCGCATGGAAGTGCCGGAATTACCCAGATACAAAGGCTTTCGAGGTGCGGACAATCCCATTAGACCAACACCGCGTACCCGGACGTGGCCTGCGTCATCGATCTTGATGGATACCCCCATGTCGCGAAACGCTGCCAATGTTGCCAGGGTATCTTCTCCGTGCAAAAAACCGATGATCTCCGTATCGCCCTCGGCAATCGCGCCAAGAATCATTGCCCGATGGGAGATGGATTTGTCGCCGGGAACCTGCAATCGGCCCTGAACAGTGCCGCCGGGCGTTACGGAGAAGGAAAGTGTCATGGTGGATTATGAATTACGAATTGAGAATTGAGAATTACGAATTGGAATTACTGATTACGAATTACGAATTGGGAATTACCGATCTGAACTCGTCATTCGTCATTCGTCATTCGTAATTATCTCAACAGTCCCTTGAGCCCATCGAACGGGTTATAAGTGGCTACCGGTTTTTTCTCTCCATGGAGATTACCCATCCCATCCGCGGCCAGATGGTCGATATATCGCGCGTGTTCATTTTCATGGCAATAGATACACAGATTCTCCCAATTACTGCCATCCGAGGGATTGTTATCGTGATTATGGTCTTTGTGGTGAACCGTCAATTCCTGAAGGTTTGAACGGGTAAATTCGCGGCTGCACCGTGCACAGATCCAGGGATGGAGCCGCAGCGATTGTTCGCGGTACCCTTTATCCCGCTCATCCTGGGCACGACGTGCGTTGGCAACGATTTCGTCAAGCTTTTGTGTGTTTGTCCCCCGATTTGCCGGAGCTGGAGAACGAAGATTGTTTTTTGTAACCATTAATTCTGCTCCGCAAAATTACAAGTAAAGTTGCTGCGCGCAAATACTAACGCTTGGTAATTTTCGGTCCAACATAGACCACATATACTGGCTTATCGAAGGGCGCGGGCCAAGAGAAATGGATACGAAGTTGTGGCGTCTTGACCTTGCCATGCCAAGGACAGAATAGGGAGTTCCTCGTCGTTGGATGCCGGAACGTGAGTTCTTGGCGAAATTTATGTTTTTCCTCATCCGATGAATCGGTGAACCAAGCCTTGTCACCCGTGAAATGTTTTTGGTAAAGCTCTTGTCCCTCTGGCGTACGCTGTTTTTTTTCATCGAAGCCGTTTTTGATTCGATCCAGGACTTGGAGGCGCTTGATGATTTGCCGGGCGGCGCTGTCGACGAATGGATGACCGCGCAAGGGATCGAAGCTTGCCTCGGAAAATGTGAGATAGGTGAAACGCTTTCTGGAGAACTGCTCCAATTTCTCCCATGAGGTTATGTTTTGGGAAGCCTTTTCGAGCACGGACGTCAGGGTCTCTTTCTCCCAATGGTTTGGAATATCGACGGTCCGTTTGCCGTTATCGGGTACCCAAATGACGGATATTGGCGCGAACTCCCACGAAGATGGCGTCAAGCTCACTAAATGGCAATCGTTTTCCTCCAAGGATCGATAGGCGGCTTCCCCTATCGCGCTATCCGTAACGATCTCGGTTTTCCCATGATGATCGCATTCCATGTATTCGTCGGAGTCATGGTGGCGATCATCATCCCAGAAAGGACCTTCTCTGGTCACCCATTGCATCACGACATGTTTTTCGTTGCGCGTGAGCTTTTGTATCACCTTTGAAAATGCCAGATCGTTCATCACTGGCGCGTTGCCCAGATTTCTATGGCAATGCAGTTTGAAGCCAAATCTACGAATCACTTCCCGCATTTTCATCAGGTGCCCGATGGCATCCCTGAAGGTTGGAAGATCCTGGAACTGCCCTTCCATGGAAAGATCGTTGACGAAGAATTCCACCCTTCTACTCCCCCCAACCGGCCAGATAATTCACGTCCTTGTCGAATTGATCGAAAAACCCTTCCGGCCAAGCGTCGATGTTCCCGGCGCGATCCAACTGGGGGCTGGTTACCTGGGCGCCCGCCTCGGAGCGAGATCGGAAAAAATGCAGCGCCACCTGTTCCGGAGCTATCCGACCAGCCTTGACCGAACGACGGATGCCATTCAGAACATGATCGCTGTGGGTCTCCACAATAACCTGTATCCC
>JABDQX010000324.1 GCA_013042035.1 Gammaproteobacteria bacterium | reverse complement strand
ATCTTGAGTTTTGGGGCAAATCGTTCGATTTCCGTTGCCCAATTGGCCAACAGCGAGGCCGGTGCCACCAGGATGCTCGGCTGCCTCGATCCATCCTCCTGTCCTTGCACTAGGCCATCTTTCTGGCCTTGCACCAAAAGCAGCGATAGGACCTGGATGGTTTTCCCGAGTCCCATATCGTCGGCAAGGCAGGCCCCGAGCCCGAGTCCGCTCAATAGATGCAGCCACTCCACACCCGCCTTCTGGTAAGGGCGGAGTTCACCCTTGAGGGCAGAACCTGGATCGATGCCCGCGCCATTGCCCATATCACTGAGATTACCATCGGGATTACGCAGGGCCTTCAACGTCTCGGCCAGCCAAGGCCCTGCCGTTACCTGGGACCAATCGGCATCGCTGGTACGGTCGCCGCTGGCGTCGGTCAGCGTGGCGCCCGCCAACATGCGCATGGCCTCGGCAAAAGTCAGCCCACTTTCCGCCGCCAGTCTTTCCGCCTCCTGGAACTGCTCCATTGTCCGTTCCATGCGGTCTCGGTCGATCTCCACCCACTGGCCACGCAGCAAGACCAGCGAATCGGTCCCGGAGAGCAGCGTTGCGATTTCCTCGTTATTTAAGGGCTCGCCGTCGAGCATCACGTCCATGCGAAAATCCATCAGCCCGTCGAGACCCACCACGGAGGGGGCCTTTACCCCCACCGTCCCCGATACCCGTGGGCGTGCTGGTCGATTGGCGCGCCAGGTGGCGGGCATGCGCACCACGACACCGGCGCTTTCAAGGTCTGGGACGCTGGCGAGAAACTGCGAGGCTTCAAAGGGACTCCAGCGCAGAGGGTGGAAGATCTCTCCGGCATCGACCATTGCTTTCAGCCAATCGCAGCGTTCAGCGGCCCGCTGTACCGGCAACAGTAAAGAGAGAAGTTTGTCGCGGTTCGCCACCCCGGAATATTCCCGCAGGGCCTGGCCCAGCGGTACGTGCTGGGCCTTGGCTTCGGCGGAAAGGCGCGTGGTATAGGTGGCCATAAAGGCAAAGGGCAGTTCCGGATCGCGCCGGTTTTCCGCCAGATTGAAGTGCACCCTGCCCACCAGATTCCAGACCGGGTTCAGCCCCCGGAGGAAGGATTGCAGATCGGTACCCGCTTGCGCGAGGGAGGCGGTAAAAGCCGCGCCGAGTTTCGTCCAGAGTCCTCGCAGCACGTCGATGCTCAAATACTCCTCGCCAGGCATCAGGGGGGCGGTCAAAACCAGAGAAGCCAGATCACTGTCGGACGGTGGCGGCACATGGAAAGCGTCGTCTTGAGCCCGTAGACAGAGCACCCCCACGTAGCGGGCCGCGAAGTCGCGCCACCAACCGAGTACCGGCGGCAATTTCCTTCCCGCCTCGCCTGCCCCCAATTGCATGAGACCATGGCCTGAGCCCCGGGCGAATGCTTGGGAAAGGCGCTCGGCAACGTTGTTGTCCAGGGAATGAGCCGGGGAATGGGCTAAGGAATAAGAATCCCCGATTTCATCGAGAACGATGTTTCCTTGGGGGGTCAGACGAAGGGCGATGTTGTGTTCGGATGTGGTCACCGGGTTTCCGATTCGGTAATTTGTTTCAACGCTTGGCGTCCTCGATGGCCTTTTCGATGGCCTCTTTATCCATCGCGAGCTTCGTGCCGGGCAGGTCCGCGTATTTGATCTCGAACCCATATTTCTTTGCGACCTCCTGGGCCGAGCGATGCGAACGCTCCATGTAGTCGCGGATGGAGGTGCTCTCTGCGGCGCGTTTCGCCTGGAAGCGATATATCTCTTCCAGGATTGGCGAGTAGATCATGGCCTTTTCTCCTCTTTGAAGAGTTGCAGCGGCGTGACGATTTCCGGTGTCGCAAGGCCCAGGCGGCCATTGATGATTCGGATGTGCTTACGTTTGTTGGCGTTGGCAAGGTGGTTGCAATTCCAGGTGAGCAGGTACTCGATATTGTGGTAACTGGCGTAGGCAAGATGCGCGGCGTCGCCAGCCAGAGATTTCGGCATGACGTAATTGGCGACATAAAATTCGACGATTTGTTCGAGAT
>JABDQX010000317.1 GCA_013042035.1 Gammaproteobacteria bacterium | reverse complement strand
CATGGATACCAGCTCCATACCGGACGCCATGACACCGAGTCCGATTGCCTGATTGCCGTTGGTCACAATCATCGGTGCGTTATGGGGCCAGGGAGGTACCTCATGGTAGAAATTGAGTTGCTGTTTGGCAAATTCGTACCCGGCACGAAACAGATTCTCGTTTACAGTGCGAATCTGCACATCCTTTTTGGCAAAAACAGTACCGATTGCAGTAAGCCCCTTGTCCACATCCCGTTGGTAGAGCCGACAAAGCATCCCCAAAACGAACATGTTTTTCCCAAGTCGCGGGTTGTCCGTCAGCGGCTTACAGGCCTCCTCCATAGCCAGTTCATGGACCACAAGCCCGCGTTCCCGAAGTTCGGTAACGGTGGTTTTATATTGTTCCGCAATCTTCGGCGATGGATCGGCGCGCCACTTGTCTTCGAGCAGTACCAACGTTCCCGGTTTGTAGGCGCCGCTGTCGATCCGTCCCCGCAGTACTTGTTCATTGAAGGCAACAACCAGGTCGGCCTGATCACCCATATTGGTGATATAGCGTGACCCAAGGCGGATACGGATGCCACTGGCACCCTGGGGTGAACGTGCAGGTGGCTTGATCTCGGCAGGGATGATTTCCACCGTCCACACGCCATTTCCCATTTTGGCGCTGATGGTGCCGAAGATTTGGCCGGCTCGTTGCGCACCTTCACCGGAGTCGCTCACGATTTCAACGATGTGCTCGTCAATCTGAGTGGTAGTATCGTTTCCGGCAGATGTATGCAAGCTATCTTCTCCCAAGTAATTTTGCAGTGCACAATTTAATCGATAACAGACGGCTATGCCAAGAGGAAACAGCGAACACACACGGCCCGCAATGATGAATTTTTAGAGAAACAACTTGAGATAGATCGCTCTAACAATCTGATCATAATGACTATTCATGCCTGCGTAAGGGTAGGATTAGGTCAATGATAAAGTCGGCTATCATCGAAGGGCGATTCAGTTCCAATACCGGTATGGGGTATATTTCTGCACTCACTTCATCGATGGCGATAGCGATTACCGAGGGATCGTTGGGGTACAGAAGAGGTGTGCCCAGGCTTGGCCGGTGGATTTCAATCTTCGGGAATTTCTCATGCCCAAAACCTTCGACCATAATCAAATCCGGCGCATCCTGATCCAGACGAGCCACTAAATCGGCCAATGCCGGCTCATCCTGCTCGGGCGTTTCCTTCATCAATGCCCAGCGATAGCGCGATCCCACCAATACTGGATTGGCCCCAGCCAGACGCAACGCATAGCTGTCCTTGCCCGGATTGTCGACATCGAAGTCATGATGGGTATGCTTGATAAGCGCGACCCGAAACCCGCGTTCCCGCAGCAGAGGTATCAATTTCACGAGCAGTGTGGTTTTGCCGGTTCCGCTGGGTGCGACAAAACCGATTGCTCTATTTTGCAAGATTATCTGATTGTTCATCATCGGTTTTTACGAGGACTGTACCCCTCGACGCGTTATGAGCCGCAAGGCGCGGAAGACGGATTTATCTCACATACCGGCACAAGCACGGCGTGATATTATGGAATTTTCCGATGAGATTGGCCGGGTTCTACGACGAGAACTTCCATGTTTATGGTACGCGCGCAATCCAGCGCTAGTTAACAACTCACTGTGGCTTGTACACTACCAAGCGGGCGATGCGATTTCTTGGCTTAAAAGGCGTGATGCGCGGCTGGTGATGCCGAACTTACGGTAAGCAACAAAGCTGTCCCTCTACCGGTAGATTTAGTACAGCACCAATTTACAGCTGAACTGCCAAACCAGCTAACTGTGGGTGGCAGATTTTACGGACATTACCTGGGTAGGTTTCGTCTATATTGCCTTCGTTACCGTACAAGTTGACGCTAACCGGCAGTTGACCGTACCCAACTCAAGGGAAAATCAAGGCGAAGCGCGACACTAGGATTCCGATGGTTCTGTTGTCTTCGGTCGAGCAACCAGCTCAACGATAGCCATCGGCGCCTGATCTCCAGGACGAAAACCAGCCTTCATAATCCGCATATATCCTCCTGGCCTTTCGCGATACCGGGGACCGAGATCATTGAACAGCTTTGTTACAATGTCACGATCCCGCAATCTATCAAAGGTCAGACGGCGCCTAGCAAGGGTATCGACCTTCGCTCGCGTGATAAGAGGTTCCACCACGCGCCGCAGCTCTTTCGCCTTCGGTACTGTCGTGCGAATCAATTCGTAACGAAGCAAAGACACGGCCATGTTCCGAAACATGGCGCGGCGATGACTACTGGTTCGATTAAGTTTTCGACCGCTAAGACGATGACGCATAATCCTATATCAGCTCTTCTTCTTCGTTGTGCAATCCTGGTGGTGGCCAATTCTCGAGCCGCATCCCGAGTGACATACCCCGTGCTGCTAAAACATCCTTGATCTCCGTCAAGGACTTTTTGCCCAAGTTGGGTGTTTTCAATAATTCCACTTCCGTGTGTTGAATCAGATCACCAACATAATAAATATTTTCCGCCTTCAGGCAATTCGCGGAGCGAACCGTGAGTTCTAGATCATCCACCGGTCGTAAAAGAATCGGATCCATCATGATTTCCGGTTCCTGGATTTCGACCTCTTCCTTACCGCTTAAGTCCACGAATACCGCCAATTGATCTCGAAGCAAACCGGCCGCCATGCGGATTGCCTCCTCGGGTTCAATTGTTCCATTGGTCTCAATTTCCATGATTAGCTTATCCAAATCCGTTCGTTGCTCCACCCTGGCACTTTCCACAACATACGCGACGCGACGCAATGGACTAAATGAAGCATCAAGCATCAATCTCCCGATAGGTTGTTCTCCTTCTTCATCATTCAGCCGACTAGCGGCGGGCTGATAACCACAACCTCGGGAAACCTTCATAGACATATTGAGTTCACTGCCCTTATCCATATGGGCAATCACCCATTCCGGATTCACAATCTCCACATCGTGATCCAGAGTAATATCACGTGCCAGCACTGCTCCTTCTCCCTTTTTGTTGAGAGTAAAAACAGCTTCATCACGAGCATGCATGCGAATCGCAAGCCCTTTCAAATTCAATAAAATTTCAGTGACATCTTCTTGCACACCCGGTATTGTCGTGTATTCATGCAACACACCATCAAATTCCGCCTCCACCACGGCACAACCGGAAATGGAAGATAACAACACGCGACGCAACGCATTACCTAAAGTATGCCCAAAACCTCGATCCAAAGGCTCAATAGCAATCCGGGCTGTATTCGCAGCTGTATGCTTAACATCAACGATACGAGGCTTCAGTAGTTCAATGCCGGTACCTTGCATGGGTTAATCCTCCTAACCGTTATTTGGAGTACAACTCAACAACAAGGTTCTCATTAATTTCAGCAGGCAGATCGCTTCGCTCCGGTCTTGCCTTAAAAAGGCCCTCAAACTTTTTTGCATCGACATCCAGCCAGTCGGGGATAGCACGCTGCTGGACTGCATCCAGAGCCGCTTGTACTCTAAGCTGCTTGCGTGCTTTCTCAGTTACGGCAATAACATCACCAGGACGAAGCTGGTAAGAAGGGATATTTGTTTTCTTCCCATTTACCATCACGCCATTATGACGAACAAGCTGCCGAGACTCGCTCCGAGAGATAGCGAATCCCATCCGCCATACTACATTATCCAACCGACTTTCCAGCATCTGAAGCAGATTTTCACCTGTCGATCCTTTCCTACGATCCGCCTCCTTATAATATAGGCGGAACTGCTTCTCTAAGACGCCATAAATACGGCGCATTTTTTGTTTTTCACGTAGCTGCAGGGCATAGTCAGATAATCGCGAACGACGCGACTGACCATGTTGTCCTGGTGGAAATGCTCTGGTCTCAATGGGACATTTACCTGTCAGGCACTTTTCCCCTTTAAGGAATAACTTTTCTCCCTCGCGCCTGCATAGGCGACATTTCGGGCCAATATATTTAGCCAAACCAGACTCCTATTACCACCTAAATCTTTAATAAATCCAAACGCAAAAACATCCGAATATTACCACTCCCTTGGAGCATATCATTACTTTGCTACTCCAGCGCAGAATCTCTGCTTTTTTTGATTCTGCTAGGTCCAATACGGTAAGAAAGAACCTCAGACGCGCCGCCGTTTTGGAGGGCGACAGCCATTGTGTGGAATAGGGGTTACATCTGTAATGCTGGTAATCTTAAATCCTGCACTATTCAACGCTCGCACTGCGGATTCACGTCCAGGTCCAGGACCGTTCACGCGCACATCCAAATTCTTCATCCCAAACTCTCGAACGACGTCAGCAACTCGACTCGCAGCAACCTGGGCTGCAAACGGCGTACTTTTCCGGGATCCTTTGAACCCACTATTACCCGCAGTCGTCCAAGCAAGGGTGTTACCCTGCCG
>JABDQX010000316.1 GCA_013042035.1 Gammaproteobacteria bacterium | reverse complement strand
TTCGGCGACTTGCGCGCGATCCTGTTTCGTTGCGGATATTGGCGTTTATTTCGAACTCTTTCATCTGAAATTTTTCTCCTAATGGGAAATCAGTATCTTCTGGCAGTTTAGCGCCGGAATTTTGAATAAAACAACGAAAAGAACCTCGCGAGGCATTTTGATTCCGACGCCGTGCCGGGCCGAGTCATGGAAGAAGGTTGCACCGAGTGCATCAATCCATAATCAAAGGCCCCATTGATTCCTCCGCATGGATGCGGCGAATGCTTTCGGCCAACAGCGCCGCGATACTTAGCTGTCGAATTTTTTTGCACTGTGCCGCCCGATCGCTCAAGGGAATGGTATCGGTTACCACAAGCTCGTCCAAATAAGATTCGTCAATGCGTTCCACCGCGCTACCACTTAGAACCGGATGCGTGCAATAGGCCAACACATGCTTCGCGCCGGCGTCTTTCAAGGCATGGGCCGCCTGACAAAGCGTACCTGCCGTATCCACCATATCATCGATGATGAAGCAGCTCCGATCCAATACATCTCCGATGATATTCATCACCTGGGATTCATTGGGGCGTGGCCGGCGCTTATCGATAATGGCCAGATCCGCATCATCCAATCGTTTTGCGATTGCCCTGGCCCTGACCACTCCTCCCACGTCGGGGGACACAACCATCGGGTTATCATATTTGCGTCGCCAAATATCACCCAAAAGTATCGGAGATGCGTAAATATTATCCACCGGAATATTGAAAAAACCCTGGATCTGATCCGCATGTAAATCCACCGTAACCACCCGGTTAACACCACTGGCGGAAAGGATATTTGCAATCAGTCTTGCGGTAATGGCGACGCGTGAGGCCCGTGGTCTGCGATCCTGTCTAGCATAGCCGAAATAGGGAATTACGGTTGTTATTCGCCCGGCCGAGGCTCGACGAATGGCATCGACCATGATCAGCAATTCCATGAAGTTTTCGTTAGCCGGTTGCGATGTCGGCTGTATCAGAAAAATATCCTTTCCACGGGCCGAATCCATGATCTCGACCATAACCTCCCTGTCGCTGAAACGGCTGACGACCGCTTTACCCAGCGGAATATGCAGGTGACAGGCAATGGTCTCGGCGAGTTTCGGGTGTGCGTTTCCACAAAACACCATCATGGCGTTCGAGTCATCGGACACGTTGGTTTCTCCTCAGGAAAATACCTTGATGATGGTTACGCAACCTATAGATGCCCACGGCAGCTTTATATCACGTATCCCCGCCACGGCCAAAGGCGCGCGGTTGTGTGATGCGTTCGATAAGAGGCGTTGCCGCGTTCATCAGCAAAATTGCATACATAACCCCTTCGGGGTAACCGCCGAAACCGCGGATGAGCACAACCAAAAAACCGACACCGACCCCGAAAAACAGAGCCCCCTTCGGTGTGATCGGCGAGGTTACCGGATCAGTGGCCATGAATACGGCGCCAAACAGCAGACCACCGGATAGCAGCGCGGTCAGCGGGTTAGGATAGTGCGCGGAATCGAGCAGATACAGCGAGCCGGATAATATCGCTACCGAACCTAGAAGTCCCATGAGAATTCGCCAGTCGATGACCTGACGCAAGAGCAAATATACACCGCCTGCCAGAATCAATAATCCACTGGTTTCACCCAGTGATCCCGGTATATTTCCCATGAGCAGGGGATATAGGGGGGGTGTTTCATGCTGGAATTTGATAAGGGCAAGCGGGGTTGCGGCGGTTACCCCGTCGAAAGCTGAATTCATCAGCGGCACGGCGAGGTTACTACTGTATACCGTAAAAAGACCTTCCGGTCCCTGATAAGGCGTCCAGGTAGTCATGGCCGTGGGGAATGCGGCCATTAAAAAAGCCCGACCCACCAGGGCAGGATTGAAAAGATTCTGTCCGAGCCCGCCCCAGACCAGCTTTCCAAGTCCGATAGCGGCGGCCCCGCCGACAAAAGCCATCCACAACGGGAGTGCCGGTGGCAATGTTACCCCCAGTAGCAAACCCGTCACCAGGGTGCTGACATCCATTCGAAGCGGGATTCTTTGCGAGGCTGGTGAAAATAACCGCTCCGTGAGCAGTGCGCCAATTACCGTTGCCGCCAGCACCAATATCGCGCCAAGTCCGAAACACCATAGGGACACGCCTATTACCGGAATCAGTGCATATAACACATCCAGCATTGCCTGTTGCGTTGTCATCGCGGATTTGAGAAAAGGCGCTGGACGCACGATGAGGCGTGGATCGGAACGTTTCATCTTTGATGGCTCTCCCGCTTGGCAGTACGGATTAATTGTACCAACGGGATCTCCGAAGGGCACGCATAAGAACAGGCGCCGCACTCGACACAATCGGTCAGGCGATAGGCGCGCATTTCATCGAAACGGCGCGCCTTTGCCAGACGTCCCAGACGAGAGGGATTCAAGAAGTGCGGACAAGCCGCGAGACAGCGTCCGCAGCGAATACAAGGAAGCTCAAAGGTTGTGCTCGCCTCTTTCTCTGTAAACGCAAGAATGCCAGAAGTTCCCTTGACGATGGGGATATCCAGGCTGCCGATGGGTTGCCCCATCATCGGCCCCCCCATGATGACGCTTTTTGTGGCCTCCCGAAGACCACCGCAAAACCGCAGCACTTCCCGCAGCGGGGTTCCGATGGGCACAATCAGGTTCGCGGGATAGGTAACCCCGGATCCCGATACGGTGATGATGCGCTCGATGAGCGGCAGGCCGGAACCGAAATAATCGGCAATCGCTACCAGGCTGCTGACGTTGTTGACGGCGATGCCGATGTCTCGTGGAAGCTTGGTCGCGGGCAGCTCGTACCCGAAAACCGCTTTGATCAGCATCCGCTCCGCGCCCTGGGGATACTTCACCGGCAGCGGCATCACATCGACTTTGTGAATCCGTTTGATTTGGGCGCGCAGGGTATCGATCGCGCCCGGTTTATTGGTCTCGATGCCGATAATGGCTCGTTTGGCGCCGAGTTTGCGCTTTACGATGGCGATGCCCTGGAGAAGCGCGTCCGGGCGCTCTAGCATCAGTCGATGATCATTTGTCAAATACGGTTCACATTCGGCGCCGTTGATCAACAGATATTCGATTTTTTTCCCTTCAGGCATGCTGTACTTTACATGACTGGGAAAGGCCGCCCCACCCAACCCCACGATGCCGGCCCATTGAATGTGGTGGATAAATTCCTCCAGGGTAAGGGATAACCAGTCGATGGGCGGATTGGGGGTAAGGCGCTGGGTCGCGAAGGGATCGGCATGAATTTCGATGGAAGGGGAAAATTTCCCTCCCGGAGCACGGCGGGGTTCGATGGCCATCACCTTCCCCGTAACCGGGCTGTGGAGCGCGGTAGAAACGAAACCACCGGGGCGGGCAATACGTTGCCCCCGTCGCACGCGTTCTCCAACATTCACCGTTGCCTGAGCGGGTGCACCCAGATGTTGATCCAGGGGGAGCACGTAGCGACCAACAAACGGAACCCGCTGGATCGGCAGATCAACGGTAAGTTCTTTATTCTGTTGCGGATGGACGCCGTGACTGAAACGGTGGCGCATGATTTTGCTTCGCGATGATTTTGCCAGGCAAAATCATTAAATGATGGTGTTATTCTCGATCCCGTTGGTGACAGGCGTCACCGTTCACCCTTATCGCATGAAAAGGAGTGCGCGCGTATGCTAAACCAATACCTATCAAATACGCAACAAAACAACGAGTTACCAACAGTCGCGCAACGGCGGTTTCTCGGCGGGCATAACGACGGCAAGAAGAACAAACACGCTCGGATTGCGCAGGATTGTTTTGTCCGGTTTCAAGGCGCAATGACAAGCGTATAGTGAACTACTAACTAAAGCGAGATATTCTCATGGTATTTCAGCTAAATACAGCGCTAACCATCTCGCTTTAGTTTTTGCGTGGTTAATATATAACCGTCATTGCAACACGGAAGCTGGACAAAAAGACCAGCAAGGTAGCTGTTGCAAAACTTACCTTAGCACTCCCTAGCGGCGTTAAAAATTCGTTCAAAATGCTCATTTATTCCATATAAACTCTGCTTTCTGACTCGTTTTCGCCTTGCCATGAAGCACAATTCGAGTTTTGCATTTACCTCGGGTGAGTATGTTTTTTGTAGGGTACCAAACATTTACCCATCAAATGATATAACCCCGTTCGTCGTGCAACGCGATATCAAGACCTTCCGTTTCTTGCTCTTCATCCACCCGTAACCCAAGCACGACATCCAGGATCTTCAGTATCACGAAGCTGGCAATCGCGGTATAGACAAGTGTGACCACCACCCCAATCGACTGGGCCACAAGTTGGTCGCCGAGGGTCGTGTTGCCTTCACCGAACCCGGCACCACCAAATATCTCCGCGCAGAATATACCGGTTAACAATGCCCCAATGATTCCTCCAACGGCATGCACACCGAATACATCCAGGGAGTCATCGTACCCGAAAACCCGTTTGATACGCGTGGCGGAAAAGAAGCACAAAATACCTGCCACGATACCAATCGCCAACGCACCCATGGGGCCCACGGAGCCGGAGGCAGGGGTAATCGCTACCAGACCCGCCACCGCGCCCGACGCGATACCAAGTACGCTGGGCTTACCGTGAGATATCCACTCACTGAACATCCAGCCCAGGGCCGCTGTTGCCGTGGCGATTTGAGTAACGGCCATGGCCATCCCGGCGGTGGAATCGGCGGCAAGTTCACTGCCAGCGTTGAAACCGAACCAACCAACCCACAGCATGGAAGCGCCGATAACGGTCAATGTCAGGTTATGGGGTGGCATGGCGGTGTTGGGAAATCCTTTGCGCTTGCCAAGCATGAGGGCCGCCACAAGCCCCGCGATACCGGCATTGATATGGACCACGGTACCGCCGGCAAAATCCAGGACACCCCAGTCGCTAAGCCAGCCACCGCCCCATACCCAGTGGCAAATAGGGGCATACACGAAGGTAAGCCAGAATCCCATGAACCAGAGCAGTGCCGAAAACTTCATGCGCTCGGCAAAGGCACCCACGATCAGCGCGGGAGTAATGATGGCAAAAGTCATCTGAAAGGTCATGAAGACCGTCTCCGGGATAGTTTGCCCCGAAATGATGCTATCGACCCCGACACCGGCCAAAAATAGTTTATCCAGTCCGCCGACGAAGGCATTCATGGCCCCACCATCCTCGAAAGCAAGGCTGTAACCCCAGAACATCCACAGTACTGTCATAAGCCCCGTGATGGCAAAGCACTGCATCAGAACCGAAAGTACGTTTTTGCTTCGTACCATCCCGGCATAGAAAAGGGCAAGCCCGGGAATGGTCATGAACAGTACCAGGGCCGTGGCGGTGAGCATCCAGGCAGTATCGCCAGAATCGATCTGGCCTTCCGCGAGCGTTACCGAGGGCAACAGAACCAACATAAGCGTGGATAATGTTCGCATGCCGATGTTTCGATTATCGCTGTACATAGATATTCCTCCAATCCGGTCAGTTGGTTGATTCAAAGCGCTTCCTCGCCAACCTCTCCGGTACGGATCCTCACCACCTGTTTCAGGTCGTATACAAATATTTTTCCATCACCGATTTTGCCGGTTTGGGCAGCATGACTGATAGCCTCGATCACCTGCTCCAGTTTCTCCGCCTCGATAGCCACTTCCAACTTTACCTTCGGCAGGAAATCAACAACATATTCCGCGCCACGATAAAGTTCCGTGTGGCCTTTTTGCCGACCGAATCCCTTGACCTCGGTAACCGTAATCCCCTGGACACCGACATCGGACAGACTTTCCCGTACATCGTCCAGCTTGAATGGCTTGATAATCGCCGTAACTAGTTTCATTAAGAATCCCCCAGATAGCGAACCGACATTCCGACAGGGTCGTTCAGACCATATTACATTGGAGTCTTACGACAAAACTCTCATGACAGTTCATCAGATTACTTTCTCAGTGTGCAATTTGTTCGCGCAACCCACTAATTTTCCGGTATCGCCGAAGCATGGCCCAAAGTATGGTTCAAGTAATGGTATTGAACAGTGCCGGATTGGCCACCGGAATGGCACAATAGATGCAGAATTCGTGCCAACTGACGCAAAGGCATAAGTTCCCTACTGTTATTTGGATGATAACGTACAGAAAACGGCGGGATCCGATGCCGGACAATGCCTCAAAAGAGAACAATCCCGACATCGCTGCGCACCGGCTTGGCGCAATTGGGGCAAAGACTGGGAATTTTGAGCACGGCAAACCAGCAGCTACAACGAATTCAGCGCTGAAAAATTATTACTCCTCCCCCGGATGCGGCTCCCGTTTCTCTCTCAACAGGCGTTCCGCCGCCTCGGTATCCGCAGCGAAGATGATCCGAAATACGTGTTCATCTTCGACGGTCAGCTCCTCTCGCAAGGTTCGTATCCGCTTTTTCGCCATCGGATATTTGTCGAAGGATTGGAGCGCGGAGAATTTGTTGTTTGGGGAAATTTTATAGATGAAATAAGGCATGGTCGGAACTAAGAACTAAGGTGTAAAGGGTGAGATTTGAACTGAAAAACATGTCATTTCCCGCCAACTGCCCGAAAGGCAGTTGGCGGGAAATTACTAGAAGACGATGTTCATCATGATCATCATCACGACCAGGAACAATATCGTCATGATGCCGCCGGCTTTCATGTAATCAGGTACACGATAACCACCTGGCCCCATAATCAAGGCATTTACCTGGTGTGTGGGAATCAGGAAGGAATTGGAGGTAGCGATGGCCACGGTCAGGGCAAATACGGCTGGGTTGGCATCGGCACCGATGGCAATATTTACCGCCAATGGCACCAGCAACACAGTGGCCCCCACGTTGGACATCACCAGCGTAAAGAAGGTAGCCAATACCGCAATAGCACCCTGCAGCACCCATATCGGAACACCGTCCAACATAAACAACACCTGATCGGCGATCCATTTGGCGGTTCCCGATGTCTCCACCGCAAGTCCCAGGGGAATCAGACTCGCAAGCAGGAATACCGTCTTCCAGCTCACCGCCTTATAGGCCTCTTCGATATCCAGAACCCCAGTGAGCACCATTCCCAGCGCCCCGGTCAGCAGCGCCACGGATAGCCTGATATCGGTAAACAACACCATGAAAAGCGCGATACCAAAACAAATAAGGGCCGGGAGCACCTTTTGCGGACGTGTCTCTTCATGTGGGAAATCGGTCACCACGGCAAAATCCCGATCCTTCGACAAGGCAGCGAGATCGTTCCAACTGGTATGTACCACCATCGTATCGCCTGATCGCAACACCAGATTCCTGAGAATGCCCTGGATCGGCTCGTTATCGCGATAGATGGTCATCACATTGAGCCCGTAGGTGCGACGCATCCTGACATCGGATAGCGCTTTTCCGATGAGGTGAGAGCGGGGATGAATAACGACCTCGGCGATACCGGCGCGAGTGGGATTCAATGGCTCGGAAAACCGGTCCAGACTTTCACGCTGCTCGAGTCCGAAGCGTGCCGTAAATTCGTCAATCTGTTCTTCGGGACCCTTGACCGCCAGAACCGAGGATTCGGTGATCTTGATATCGCTGGGAGGAGCAAGACGCAGTTGCTCGTTATCGTCGATTCCCAGGATAAAGGGGATGTTATACATCTGTTCCAGATCGCCGATGCGCTCGCCAATGAGCGAACTGCCGACCGGCACCACCACCTCGTAAACCTCGCCGGCGAGACCATAGAGTTCCTCGAAGTAGTGGCTGGTAGAATCCGGGCTTTCGCCCTTGCTTTTTACCAAGGGCAACACGAAACGCCCCGCAATGATGAAATAGATGATACCGGTGGCTACCAGCGCGAGCCCGATGGGGGTAACCGAGAACAGGGAAAAGGTTTCCATCTGTTGTTCCGGCGCTAGGGTCTGGTTGGAGTTTTTGATGAGATCATTGAGCAGGATGAGTGGGCTAGAGCCCACCATGGTCATGGTCCCCCCCAGGATGGCGCAAAATCCCATGGGCATCAACAGACGGGACATGGGCAAACCCGTGCGGGCGGAGATGCGTCCGACCACGGGCAGAAAAAGGGCCGCGGCCCCGACGTTTTGCATAAAGCTGGAGATGACGCCGACAGTACTGGAGATGACCGGAATAATGCGCGTTTCGGTAGAACCGCCTATCCTCAGGATGAAGCTGGCCACGTTGCTCATGACGCCGGTTTTATCGAGCCCGGCACCAATGATCATCACGGCGATGATCGAGACGACCGCGTTACTGGCGAACCCCTTGAACAAGTGCATTGGGTCAACGAGAGGCCCCGGAAGACCGATCAGTGGCCCGAGAAGATAGGTAAGGCCCAGCAGGACCATGATGCTGATGGCCGCCACATCCACCGACACAATCTCGAATGCAAACAGGTAAATGGTCAACAGTAGAATACCGACCACCCAAGACACCTCTATTGTTGGGGTGTGGATGTTCAGAAAAAGACCAATGGCCAGAAAAACGCCAGCGGCAAATAGGCGTTTTTTTATTTCACCATCAGAGTGTACGTTCAATGTGACTCCCCCTTTCTCTCACGATTTCACCCAAGAATCATCTACATGAAGATGTTGCACCGCAACAATCGGTTTTAGGATACACTACTTATTCCCCTCACAGCCATCACCGGTTTGACGGAAGTCACTATAATTTATAATTTTGTGGAGCAAAATTATGCAAATCATACACGGCCTTCATTTCAATAATTTACGTGGCGATATCTACGGTGGCCTGACCGCAGCCGTCGTAGCCCTGCCGCTGGCGCTTGCATTCGGGGTATCTTCCGGAGCCGGACCCGTGGCGGGATTGTATGGCGCCATTTTTGTCGGCCTTTTTGCCGCGATTTTCGGCGGCACACCGTCCCAGATATCCGGTCCCACCGGTCCCATGACGGTCGTTATGGCGGCTGTTTTCACGCAATACACAGCCCTGTATCCGAACGACCCGATGGCCGGCGCCACGCTGGCCTTTACGGTGGTGATGATGGGAGGCGCCTTCCAGATCGTGTTCGGTTTTCTGGGCATCGGACGTTATATATCCCTGGTGCCGGCGCCCGTGATCTCCGGTTTTATGAGCGGCATCGGCGTCATCATTATTCTTTTGCAAATTGGGCCGTTATTGGGCTATGCCGCCGAGGCGGGCCCCCTGGCTTCCATGCGATCATTGCCCGAAATCGTTGCCAATCCCGTTGCGGATGCCGCGATTCTTGGATTGATGACGCTTGTGGTTGTTTATTCTCTGCCAAAACGCATCAATCGACTTTTACCGGCGCCTCTCGTTGCCCTAATTTTCGGGACCGTGGCCCTGCTGGTTTTTTTTGACGACGGCCCGGCCACAACCATCGGCAATATCCCGACCGGCATGCCTACCATGATGTTGCCGACTTTGGAGCCGGCCTTATTGGTGGATATGGTGAAGTCGGCACTGGTCCTCGCAGTCCTTGGCAGCATCGATTCCCTACTGACTTCGCTGGTTGCAGACAATCTTACCCGCACCCACCATGATTCCGATCGGGAGCTGGTAGGCCAGGGAATCGGCAACCTGGTGGCCGGTTTTCTTGGCGGCCTACCGGGGGCGGGAGCCACCATGCGCACCGTGGTCAATGTGCGTGCCGGCGGACAAACACCCATTGCAGGCGCGCTACATGCCGTCGTACTGTTGGGCATCGTACTGGGCGCGGGGGTATTCGCAAGCGACATCCCCCATGCCGTACTAGCCGGCATCCTTATCAAGGTCGGCACGGACATTATCGACTGGGATTATCTCAAGCGCCTCCACCACGCACCCAAGGCCGGCGTGGTTATGATGTTCACGGTTTTATTTATTACCGTATTCGTGGATCTCATCACGGCCGTGGCCATTGGCGTTATCATGGCGAGTCTGGTATTCATGAAGCGCATGACCGACCTGCAGCTAGCTAACATCACCGCCATCACCGATCCGACCGAGGAGCATCCGCTAAGCCAAGAG